>LFTO01000217.1:17649-24111 GCA_001513335.1 Clostridiales bacterium DTU086
TCAATAATAAACCCTGAGCCGCTGCCTGCTTCCCGTTCACCGGTAAAGAAATTGGTTCCCTGAAAATTGGTTATTCCCACCACTGCCGGGCTAACCTTCTGGTGAATGGCCACTACCGGGGACTGCCCAATAGGAGGTATTACAATTTCTGTGTTTGGAGAGGAATTTCCCTGAATATCCTGGGGAGGCGCAGCGCTGCCGGAGCCCAAGATACCGGGTATTACAAAATAGGAAACTATCCCCCCTAATACGGCACTTGCAAGCATAAGGAGCACTATTAACATGTAGAATGATCGTTTGCTGCTGCCTTCAAAGTAACTCATATTGAACCCCTCCCTTGTTTCTGTAAAATGAACCACTTTTTAGAGAAAACGCTCTCTTTTTGTCCTAATTCTCAACAACAAAGCTCCTTCCTCTAAACAGAGGCAAGTAACCAGTTGGTAAGTTCTATTATTAACAATATTACCAAGGGAAAAAAACAGTACAACGGGACTCCAACATCCACTCCCCCCGGCCAGGGCTCCTTTAATCTCGGATAGTTTCCCGGAAGGTGCTCCTTTTACGGACTGTTTTTTTGAGTCACCCCCCCGATTTGAATGGCCCTGAATTCTCTGTAAGGGTCAAACTTGCGCAGACGCAGAGCATTAGTCACAACGGAAACAGAACTGAAGGCCATAGCACCCCCGGCGATTATGGGAGATAACAGACCCATAGCTGCAACAGGTATCCCGATAGTGTTGTAAATCAAAGCCCAAAAAAGATTCTGCTTGATATTTTTAAGGGTTGCCCTGCTCAGCAGGATACTGCCTACAACCCCCCGCAGGTCCCCCCTGATCAGGGTAATATCTGAAGTCTCCATAGCTATATCCGTTCCCGTCCCGATGGCAATACCAACATCGGCCGTTGCCAGTGCAGGGGCATCATTAATCCCGTCACCCACCATGGCAACTTTGCGCCCCTGGTTCTGCAGTTTTTCTACTGCCACAGCTTTATCTTCCGGCAGAACCTCCGCAAGGACATGGTCAATCCCCACCTCCCGGGCTATGGCTTCTGCCGTCTTCCGGTTATCACCTGTAATCATGTAAACTTCAAGACCCAGACTTGAAAGAAACCTGACAGACTCCCTCGCCTCCTCTTTAACCCGGTCAGCCACGGCAATTACCGCCACCGGTCGGCCTTCAACTGCCAAAAACATAGCCGTTTTGCCCTGCTCCTCCAGCCTGGCAGCTTTCCCTGCCAAACCCTCTGGGTCAACATTTTTTTCCTGCAGCAGACGCATGTTGCCAAAAAATACTTCCCTTCCATCAACTACACATCGGATGCCAAAACCGGGAAAGGCTTCAAAATCTTCCGGTTCCGATAAGGGAATCCCCCTGTCCAAAGCAGCCTGGACAACAGCCTTTGCCAGAGGGTGCTCAGAGAACCTTTCCGCGCTGGCTGCCAACCGAAGGATTTCTTCCGGGTCCTCCTGGCTGCCGTCAACCGGTTCCAGATCCGTAAGCCCCGGTTCCCCTTTAGTGATAGTCCCTGTCTTATCAAAGACTATGGTGTCAATTCCCCCGGCTGCCTCCAAATGTTCTCCACCTTTAATCAAGATGCCGTTTTCCGCCCCTTTACCCGTACCCACCATAATCGAAGTAGGGGTTGCCAGTCCCAGGGCACAGGGGCAGGCAATAACCAGTACGGCAGTTAAATTAAGCACGGCCCTGGAAATGTTTCCGGGGTCACCAATGAAATACCAGACCAAAAATGTCAGCAGGGCAGCTCCTACCACTGCAGGGACAAAAATACCGGAAATCCGGTCAGCAAAACGCTGAATTGGAGCCTTGGAAGCCTGAGCCTCTTCCACCAGCCTGACAATTTGAGCCAGTGCCGTGTCTTTACCAACTTTTGAGGCCTCAAATTCAAATGCTCCTTCTTTGTTAATCGTAGCCCCGATAACCTCGTCTCCCACTTTCTTGTCCACAGGTATGCTCTCCCCGGTAAGCATTGACTCATCAACTGTTGAATGGCCTGTTATAATTATCCCGTCAACGGGAATTTTCTCCCCGGGACGTACCAGCACTATATCACCAACAACTACCTGTTCGACAGGGATGTCGACTATGTTTCCGTCACGCTTAACCCGGGCAGTCTTCGCCTGCAGGTCAACGAGTTTTTTAATGGCTTCAGAAGTCCTCCCCTTCGCCCGCGCCTCCAGCATTCTCCCCAGTATGATGAGGGTAATAATAACCGCTGAAGCCTCATAGTATACCGGACCTGTACGGAAAAAGGTATTCACCAGGCTCAACCCGTAGGCTGCCGAAGTCCCCATGGCAACAAGCACGTCCATATTGGCTCCGCCGGACTTCAGTGATTTGTAAGCACCACGGTAAAACTGTGCCCCGGCTATAAACTGTACAGGTGTGGCCAGAGCGAACTGGAACAGGGGAGACATGAAAAGATGGTTAATATGTAAGGAGAACAGCTCCAACAACATTACTGACAAAAGAGGGAAGGAAAAGGCAGCGGAGAAAATAAAAAGCCTTTTCTGGTGCTGCAGCTCCAGGTCTTTGTTCCTGTTTTCAGCTTCACGGTTTACTTCCTCCGCCGGGGCAGCCTTAAAGCCTGCCCTTTCAATAACCTGTCTGAGGTCAAGTGTATCTGTAATGCCGGGTATAAATTTAACGGCAGCTGTCTCTGTGGAAAGATTGACATAAGCCTCCAGTACCCCCTTATGGCCTGCCAATGCCCTTTCCACCCTTTGGGCACAAGCAGAACAAGCCATGCCTGAAACCTTCAGCCTGGTTTCAGTCATGGCTGTATCGAAACCTAAATCTCTAATAGTCTCAATTATTTTATTAAACCCCGTTTCTTTAGGGTCGTACTCTACATTTACCTTTTCTGCAGCAAAATTTACTGCAGCCCCCTTAACACCTTTTGCGGCATTAAGTTTCAGTTCTATCCGGCGGGCACAGGAAGCACAGCTCATCCCTGTTACCGGAATGGTAATTTTCTCTACGGAACTGTTCAAGGAGTGACACTCCTATTAAACTAACACAAAATCCTTCCCTTATTATACCCGTAAATTAAAGGCCTATAGTGTCCAGACTTCATTAATAGTTTGAAAATGAGTCCAATAATTGAAGTGTTGTTCAAATTCCTCCAGAGAAACTCCTAATTCCTCTTTCCAGGCCTTCTTAATGCTCGTTCCCTCACCGAGTCGATTAAGAATCCCTACAATAGAGTCCTCTCCGTATTCCTCAACCAGGTAGTCCATCATCGCCAGGGACTGCCTGTAAGCTTTGGACTGCCCGAAGGCAGTATCGAATTCTTCGTCAAGCTCACAAAGGGGAAACCATTCCTCTCCTGGACGGCACAAGGGCTCAGAAAGCGTAAATCCCGTAATTTCCCGTTCCACATATTGAGCAATCCCCTCAGTTAGCCAGCGTGTATAATTGCCCCGGGTAATATAGTCCACCACCAAATGGGTATATTCGTGGACCATTGGCCCGGAGGAGCGAAACTCCTTTTCAACTTCACCGGCTGCAGCACTTTCAACCCAGGCCAGCGGGGAAAGGACCCGGATCACACCTGCCCAGTAAACCCCCATTGCACTCTGGTCCGCGGCCCAGCCAAAACTCTTCCCCATAGCAGCCCTGGTAGGGTAGACTAATACAAGGGTCTTACCCTGAGGAGTAAAACCAAGCTTTGTATTCACAGGTTCAACAGACATTTCTGCTGTTTTCAGAACAAGTTCAGCTATTTCAGCATCCTGGGGTTGGTAGCGAATTTCAAAATTTGTCCCCTCGAGGCTCTCCCATCCCCGGGTTTGCAAGGACACGGTGTGTTTATTAATTTCTCTAAAAGCAGTATATACAGCGGACCTGGGGGCTTCAACAAAATTCACTACAAGGCTGCCCATTACAACCAGGGCTGCAATTACAGTTCCTTTTATAGTTTTTACCCGCCGACCCGATCCATGATCTGGATTGCCTTGAAGCTCCATAACTCTCCCTCCCCCCTGTACAGCCCCTTTCAAAATACTATGAGAAATTCCCCTTTATTCCCCTTGTCTCCAAATATAATTTTACAGCACACCCCTGTTTCTTTTCATTGGGAACTGGTGCTAACCCAGGTGATTTCTTGTCTTGCTGGAAAGGGTTATCGGGGGAGGCAGGAATTGGGAAAGGAAAGAACCGGGAAAACCCGGCGATAATGAGAGTAAGCAGCGGATTTACGATAAGAAAGTTTAGAAGGTAAATCTTTAGGCAAAAAAATATGCCCCCGAAGGGACATGACATTTTATCAGCCTTTGATCAGGCGCAGGTAATGGCAACATACTTCCACAACCTACACTAACCTTTAGAGGTGGGAGCTTAAGTTTTCTTTTCACTTTTAAAGTGCTTCCCTGTTTTGGGGAACAGCTTGTGGGCCCACCAAAGTCATAGAACTTCATAACCGGCGTTTTTGATTGCTTCCACAAGCTCTTTTTCTGCCGCCGCACCTTCATCATAATCCACAGTTACTTTTCCCGTTTTTATCTGGACATCAACATCATTGACTCCCTCCAGGGTTTTCAACGCTTTTTCCACTGCCGCTTTACAGTGGTCGCAGGTCATCCCTGAAACCTGTAACTCTTTTTTGGGCACGGAATCCCAATCCTCCTTTAATATTTTTCTACCAGGTATTTTTCCGCCGACATGGCTGCCAGAGCCCCGTCACCTACCGCAGTAGTTACCTGGCGCAGAAACTTTTCCCGTATATCCCCTGCGGCAAAAACCCCCGGTTGGCTGGTAGCAAGCCATTCATCGGTAATAATGTAACCATTTTCATTCTTGGATATTTCAAAGCCAATACACTCCGTTTTGGGAACACTCCCAATAAAGACAAAGACTCCGTCAAAGTTTTCCTCAAATACTTCTCCCGTTTCCTTGTTTTTCAGCACCAAAGCCTGGATAAGTTTATCTCCCTTGATCTCCTCAACTACCGTATTCCACCTCATTACAATCTTTTCGTTTTGTAACGCCCTGTCCCTCAAAAGGGAAACAGCCCTCAGCCGGTCACGGCGGTGAATCAAATGAACCTCCCTGGCAAATTTCGTCAGGTAAAGTGCCTCCTCTACGGCAGTATCACCGCCCCCAATAACGGCAACCTTCCTGTTCCTGAACAAAGGAGCGTCACATATGGCACAGTAGGAAACGCCCCTGCCGGTAAACTCCCCTTCACCGGGCACCCCGATTTTTCTGGGCTGTGTACCCATAGACAGGATTACCGCCCGGCTGAAGTACTCCTTACCTGCCGCCAGGACAGTAAATCCTTTATCCTGTTTAGTAATGTTATCCACTCCTGCATAGGTGATTTTTATTCCTGCCTTTGACAGGTGCTCAGTAAACTTCCTGGCAAGCTCCTGCCCGGTTAGTCCTTCAGGAAATCCGGGATAATTCTCCACAAAATCTGTCAGCAATGCCTGTCCCCCGGCAGCACCTTGTTCAAAAACCAGTGTATTCAGACCCGCCCTGGCCGCATATATCCCTGAAGTCAAACCCGCCGGACCGGCACCAATTATTGCTAAGTCATATTCCACAAATAATCCCCCTTTCAATCTTAACATTTCATACCAAAAGCTATTTCCCGCTTATTTTTATATTTTCCCATGATTATGTGAAATCCTCCGGGCAGTAACGGCCATATGTATTGTTTATACAAAACAATTTGTTAAGGGTTTTCCAATTAAGTTAGGAAATAGTACAATGGATTAATATTGTAAATTGGACAGGTATATGATAAATTTACTTTAGCTGTGACCAAAAATAATTAAAGGAGGGTTAACTCTCTAATGAAAGCTCTTAAAAAATTAGGCCTTGTTTCGTTACTATTGTTGCTAATGGTTTCGCTAGTTGCCTGTGGCGGCGGTGAAGCTGATGAAGAAGCGGGTCCACCAGAAGAAAGCGCCGAAAAAATGATTATAGGTTGCGATGTTTCCTATGTTCCTTTTGAATACCTGAATCAAGACACCGGTGAATATGAAGGCTTTGATATTGACATTTGGAATGCGGTTGCCGAGGAATGTGGGTTTAATTTCGAACTTCAGCCCATGGACTTCAACGGTATTATCCCTGCACTGCAATCCGGTTCCATTGATGGGGCTATTGCAGCTATGACAATTAATGAAGAACGTGCAAAAAAGGTTGACTTCTCTGTTCCTTATTATGATGCCGGTCTGCTGGTTCTGGTCCGTGCAGATGAGGAAGAGATCCAGGGTGTTGAAGACCTTGTAGGTAAAAAGGTTGCCACTAAGACTGGAACAACCAGTTACGACTATGCCACCGCCATTGAAGGCATAGGCGAAGTTATTCCTTTCCCCAACATTGACAACGCATATATGGAATTAATTAATAAAGGTGCCGACGCAGTTATCTTTGATAAACCTAACGTATTATACTATACCATGACAAAGGGGAAAGATAAGGTAAAAGTTGT
>LFTO01000200.1 GCA_001513335.1 Clostridiales bacterium DTU086
CGCTCACCCAGAGGAAAGAGTCTTTTATCGACCACTAAATTCACGAGATACTGAAGAGCATCCAGAGTTTCTCCCCGCCGTCCTATAAGCAGTCCCATGTTTTCTCCTGACAGGGAAAGGTAAAGATATCCTTCTCTTTCTTCACTTTCAATTTCAACATCATCCATATTCATTTTTTCCACTACAGAATAAAGAAAATCCTCAGCAATTTTCTCAGGTTCAATTTTAACAGTTACCTTTACCCTTGCTTGTTTCGAACCAATAATACCGAACAAACCCCTGTTGGGCTCTTCCAATATTTCTATTTCAACATCATCTTGTCCGACTCCTAGCTCCTCCAAAGATGCCTCTACAGCCTCTTCAACTGTACGGCCCGTTGTTTCAACCGTTCTCATTTCGCACTTGCTTCCTCCTTTACAAGCCTGGGCCTTTTAATTATTAACTGTTCACCTATACCCAGGATACTGTAAATGACCCAGTATAATGCCAGACCGGAAGGAAAAGTCCTACTTATATAACCGATAAAAAGGGGCATGAAGTAAAGCATTACCTTCTGTGTGGTAGCTGCGGGATTATCGCCTCCGGTATCCACTCCCCCTGCTTTCATGGTAATCTTTTGCTGCAAAAATGTGCTTACAGCAACAAGGATAGGAAGGATAATGGGGTCAGGGCTCCCCAGGGAAGGTATCCATAAAAAATTCGCCTTATCAAGATTAACATAGGCCGGGTGGTTTACTGGGTCAAAGAATGTCTGCAAGGCCCTAAACAAGGCCAGCAAAATTGGCAGTTGAATCAATATCGGCAGGCAGCTTGCAAAAGGGCTGACGCCGGCTTTTTGATAAAGAGCCATCATTTCTTTTTGCTGTTTTTCAGGATTGTTCTTGTACTTCTTCTGTATCTTCTGCAGTTCCGGCTGAATCTGCTGCATTTTCGCCATACCAACATACTGCTTCCTGGTCAATGGAAAGAGTACCACTTTTACCGCCACGGTAAATAAAGCGATAGCTATACCATAACTGGCAATACCCATTGATGCTGACAGTTCATAAAAAAACTGGATGGACCTTGAAATAAAATCAATTACAATTGCAACCATAGCTTCTTACTTGGGCAAACGGAGACTAATGCCATCTACCTCAAGTAGACCCACCTCCCAAAAAGATTCTCTGGGTGTTTTTTAACAGTGAAGAGAAAAAGATAAATCCCTTATCCTTTTCATATTCCTCCACATATTCAATTCCACCCTTACTAAAAGGATTACATTTGAGGATCCGGCGGATTGAGCAGTACAGGCCCAGCAGCGCACCGTATTTCGATACTGCCTGAATACAAAACCGGGAGCAGCTGGGATAATACCTGCACCTGGGTCCAAAGAAGGGAGATATGGCAATTTGATAAAATTTAACTGCTATGATTATTACCCGTTGGAATATTCCCATCTAAACTACCCTCTAACAACCCCGCTCTTTTCATAATCAGTAAAAAATCCTTTTCCAGATCAGCAAACTTGATTTCCTTTTCATTTCTTAACCGGGAAACAACAACAATATCATAACCCTTTCTTATATTATCCATATGTTTTCTTGTTATTTCCCTTAAAATCCTTTTGCGCCTGTTTCTTACCACAGCTTTGCCGAATTTTTTCGATATAGAAAAACCAAAACGGGTGACGCTAATCCCATTTTCTCTTTTGAATACAACTAAGTATTTACCAGGGACAGCTTTACCCGCTCTGTAAATGCGCCTGAAGTCCTTATTCCTTCTTATGCGCCACTCCTTTTTTAACATTAAAAACCATCTCCTGCATCCCTATTTTAACCATCATGCAGGACTTTCAAACCGTTATTCTTAAGAGACTGGCCTTTCTATGCTGACAGTCTTTTTCTCCCTTTTAATCTCCTTCTTTTAAGAACTTCCCTACCGGCTTTGGTACTCATTCTCTTCCTAAATCCATGAACGCGGCTTCTTTTACGTTTTTTTGGTTGATATGTCCTTTTCATCAAAAGTTACCTCCTAAAAACAAAAAAAACTCTGTAATATCCAAAAAATTCACTACAAATTATATCCATGCCGCCTACAAATGTCAAGCAAAATGCAATTACTGCCAGAAATTTATCCACATATCCAATTTGTGTTGATAAAATTATCCACAGAAAAATTTTCAAGTGTTTGATGATATTCACAGTTTTTGCTATCATTATTGTTACATAAATCTCTCGGACTACCCTAACCAATTCTTTTTTTTTGCATTACTTTCCACCGAGTATAAGTCTACGTTTCATTGCCTTCATAACCCTTGTAAAAAAACGTAATCCTGATCACTTGTTCGGAGGGGAAACAATGTCTCTTGATTTAACGGAACTGTGGAATAAGACTCTGGCAATTCTCCGGGATGAGCTCAGTCAAACCAGTTTTGATACCTGGTTAAAATCTACATACCTTTTAAGTTATAACCAGGATTTAATAACAATTTCCGTACCTAACGAGTTTGCCAAAGAATGGCTTGAAACCCGCTATTACGAATTGATTCAGGACACACTGGAGTTACTGGTCAATCATAATGTAACCCTTAAATTCATTACCCAAAATAATCATTCTCAACCCTCACGTACAATACCGAATTTAAGAAGTAACCTTGATCCAAAGCTTAATCCAAAATATACATTTGATACCTTCGTAGTAGGAAACAGCAATCGGTTTGCACACGCAGCTGCACAGGCGGTAGCAGGTTACCCTTCAAAGGCTTATAACCCTCTTTTTATTTACGGCGCTGTAGGCTTGGGAAAAACGCACCTGATGCACGCCATTGGCCATTATGTACAGGAACACTATCCCGATTTACGGGTGCTCTACGTTTCTTCGGAAAAATTTACAAATGAACTTATTAACTCCATCCGGGACGATAAACCGGAGGAATTTCGCAACAAATACCGTACAATTGACGTTCTACTGGTGGATGATATTCAGTTTCTTACGGGAAAAGAACGGACACAGGAAGAATTTTTCCACACTTTCAACACTCTCCACAATGCAAATAAGCAGATTATTATTTCCAGCGATAGGCCGCCTAAAGAAATTACTACTCTTGAAGACAGGCTCCGCTCCCGTTTTGAATGGGGCCTGATAGTAGATATTCAACCTCCTGATTACGAGACAAGAATTGCCATTCTCCAGAAAAAGGCTCAAAATGAAAGTATACATCTTAATGACGATGTATTGGCTTTTATTGCCCAGAAAATAGATTCCAACATCCGCAAACTGGAGGGAGCCCTTCTAAAGGTTGCTGCCCACGCGGCATTGACAGATAACCCCATAGATCCTTCCAAAGCAGAGGAATTACTTAAAGATATGCTTCCCCAATCTCAACCTAAACCGATAACGATTGATTTAATACAGGAAAAGGTTGCAACATTCTACAAATTAAAAAAGGAAGACTTAAAGAGCAAGAAACGCACCAGGGCAGTGGCTCACCCACGCCAAGTAGCCATGTATCTGGCAAGGGAACTTACAGACATGTCCCTGCCGGTAATTGGCAGCGGTTTTGGGGGCCGGGATCATACCACTGTAATGCACGCCTGCGACAAAATTTCTCAGGAAATCATTATAAATCAACAATTTAAAGAAGAAGTTGATACTATCCGCAGCATAATTACTAACAATTAGACTTTTATCTAAAGTGTTTATTCACAGATTTATCAAAGGGTACCATCCCTTTATTGCCATATATTTAAAGTGCTTGTCCACATAATCTACATCCCTTACTACTATTATTACTATTTTAAATAAAAATTAATATAACCAAAGGAGGTTCAAAAATTGCATTTAACATGTCAAAAAAACGACATTGCTGCTGCGGTAAATACTGTCCGCCGTTCAATAGCAACGAATTCACCTATCCCTGCTCTTAAAGGAATACTTCTTACGGCTGAAGGGAAAGTGCTTACACTGGAAAGCACCGACACCGAACTGAGGATATCCTGCACAATTCCCGCAGAGGTAATGGAAGAAGGAAGTGTACTTATTCCGGCATCTTATTTTGGCGATCTTATAAGGTTGTTATCCGATGAGGAAGTGGAACTTAAAACAATTGAAAACGGGCAGGCAGTCCAGGTTAATTATACAAATTCAACTGTAAAGTTTAACTGTTTCGATCTTGAGGACTATCCTGTTTTGAAAGAACGGGGGGATTCCCCTATCTTCAGTATTCATCCGGACGTTCTTTCTGAAAGTATCAAGCAGGTTTCTTTTGCAGCATCTAAAGATTTTGCCCGGCCTATTCTTACCGGAACCCTTTTTGACATAAAAACACCTGAGTTAATGACCCTCGTTGCTACTGACAGCCACCGTCTTACCAGGAAGGATGTTCAAATAAATCCTATAAAGGAGGATATTCAGCCCATCAGTGCCATAATACCCTCCAGGGCTTTAAATGAGTTAAACAGGGTAATCACTGGAAATACTAGCGATGATGAGAATGTACAGGTCTTAGTGGGTATTTCTGAGTCAAAGGTCTTTTTTAAGTACGGCAGTACGCTGATTTTTTCTCAATTGATAGACGGTCAGTACCCCCATTACGACGAGGTTATCCCCAGCAGCATCACTACTACTGTTAATTGTGAAACCGCCGATTTGACTAGTTCTCTGAACAGGGCTTCCCTGATAGCCCACGCTGATATGAAAGGCAGGATTGGCGGCGTTGTTAAAAAGACAGTAGAGGATAACCAGATGAAAATTTATGCTCAGTCACAGGACGTGGGCGAGGTTAAAGAAATAATTCCCATCGAAAAAAACGGGGAAGACATTGAGATAGCTTTTAACTCCAGATACCTTTTGGATGTTTTAAAGGCAGTGGACAGCCAGAGGATAAAAATAGAGTATTCAGGTTCTTTGAGTCCTGCATTATTTAAATTCGAAGAAGAAGACAACTACCTCTATCTTGTATTGCCAATTCGTATTTCGTAAGGAGGAAAAATGGATAGAAAGGAAATAGAAATATATACGGATACTATTACCCTTGGGCAGTTTTTAAAATGGGCAGGAGTTGTACAAACGGGACAGGAAGCCAAACACCTTATCCAGGAAGGGGAAGTAATTCTTAACGGCGTCCCGGAAACCAGGAGAGGGAAAAAGCTGCAGCCAGGCGATGTTGTTGGCATTGACGGCAGGGAATGGATCGTTGTTCAAGGGGATCAAGAGGTGTAACCTTTGTACCTCAAAGAGATTGGTATTACCAACTTTCGAAACTATAAAGAGGACCTGAGTTTAGTTTTCTCCCACGGCAACAATCTCTTTCTGGGTTACAATGCCCAGGGGAAGAGCAACCTCCTGGAGGCAATTTACTATCTATCCCTTGCCCATTCTTTTAGAGGGGCCAGGGATATGGACCTGATAAATTTTGAAAAGGACTTTTTTCGACTGGAAGGGCGGATTATAAAGAGGGACAGGGAACAGGATATTTGTATCACTTATTTCCGAGATAGAACGAAGCACTTTATAATTGACGGGGTTAAGGGGAAAAGTCTTAACGATATTATAGGTCAATTTACATGTGTAATATTTGCTCCCGAACACCTGCAGCTGGTGAAAGGACCCCCGGCTCTTAGAAGGAAGTATCTTGATACACAAATATCCCAGATAATACCCCGGTATTACCAGAATTTAAGGGATTATAAAAGAATAGTCCGGCAGAGAAATGAAATTTTAAAGAACCGGCAGGAGGAACATCTGCCTCTTTGGGATAATTATCTTTGTAAAACGGGGACTAAAATAATTGAAGCCCGCTTAAGAGCTGTTAAAAAACTTTCCTCCATGGTAAAAGACAGCTTTTTTAAGATTTCAGGGGAAAATGCGGTTTTTGAAGTAGATTATTGTTCAACCTTAGGGCCGCTGGAATACTTTTTGGATGAAAAAAGTATTTTTGAAAGATATAGAGAAAAATTAACAAGTAAACGGGAAATGGAATTTCGGACATGTGCCACGATGGTTGGTCCTCATAGAGATGATTTGCTTATGCTCCTTGATGGTAAACCTCTCAAGGATTTTGGTTCCCAGGGGCAGCAGAGGATGGCTGTCATTTCTTTAAAAATGGCAGAGTTAAATTTCATAAAAACCTTTACAGGGGAATATCCCGTGTTTCTTTTGGATGATGTTATGTCTGAATTAGACAGCAGGAGGAGAAAATACGTTGTTGATCTCCTTACCCAGGTTCAAACATTTATCACGGGAACTGACAGGGGCCAGTTTGATGAGGAGTTTTTAGAAGGAGTTGCCATTCAGAATATTCGCTGTGGAAAAATATATTAACAGATTTTAAGGAGGAGGAATAAGTGTACCTGCATATTGGAGGAGACATGGTGGTGCCGAAGAGGGAACTGATAGCGGTGATTGACCTGGTGGCAAATGAGTCAGCGCCGGCAACCAAAGAATTTTTGGAATTGGCGGCAAGTGAGGGTAGGCTTCGTTCAACCAAGAAGACAGGTGAGAAAAAAACTTGTATTATTACAGAAAAGGAAATTTATTTATCCAGTATTTCAGCCGGTACTATTACCAGGAGACTTAGAGGGTGCTAAAGATAAAAAAACAACTTCTCTTTAAGCAGTGCCGTAATCGCGCAGGATATTTAAATAAATGCACTCGATTGCACCTAAAGGCTGCACGTATTTTTCAGCTGGGGACAAACTTGCACCCCGTTGCCTCCGGGAAAGGGCGACATTTTTGGAAACAAGTCTCCCTCCATAATACATACAACCTTTAAAAAGGGAACTGTCTCAAATTAGAACCGGCATTTACGTCCTGTTTGCAGCCTTCGCTGTGCCAGGAGTTGTGAGTACAAAACCTCATAATTCGACAGCGAATGAAGAAACTGATTTGGTTTGTGGACAGTCTGTGCCGTGGGTAATACCACGGCTGTTTTTATTAGAAATTGTCCCCTGATTAATGGCTGGATTTTCCGGGAAAATTGTGCGCTTACTCCAATTGGGATATACTAGTAATGTTGAGGACCATTAACAGGAGGTGGGTTTAATGGCAAGAGCTAATGGCGGAGAAACAGCCTACGATGCTGAGCAGATACAAGTTTTGGAAGGTTTGGAACCTGTTCGCCGTCGCCCCGGAATGTATATCGGCGGCACAGGTATTGAAGGCCTTCATCACCTTGTTTACGAAGTGGTGGATAACAGTATCGATGAAGCTATCGCAGGGTTCTGCGATGAAATAGAAGTTACTATCAACGAAGACAATTCCATTGCTGTAAAGGATAACGGCAGGGGGATTCCCGTGGACATCCACAGCCAAACGGGTAAATCTGCCCTGGAAGTAGCCCTGACGATGCTCCACGCAGGGGCAAAGTTTGGGGGCGGGGGGTACAAAGTTTCCGGGGGACTCCATGGTGTCGGCGT
>LFTO01000198.1 GCA_001513335.1 Clostridiales bacterium DTU086
TTTCTTACTTCATCGGCAACAACGGCAAAGCCTTTCCCCTGCTCACCTGCGCGGGCAGCTTCGATGGCTGCATTCAGTGCCAAAAGGTTGGTTTGGGAAGCAATCCCCTGGATCAACTCCACAATTCCCCCAATTTCCTGGGAACGCTTTAACAGCCTTTCAATGGCAGCAGTGGCGGCATTGACAGATTCCGTAACCGATGCCAGCTGAACAGTTGCCTGGTCCACCAATTTGTTGCCTTCCGCGGCAGCCTCCATTGTCTCTTTGGACGCTGCCAAAGTGGCCGCAGCGTTTTCCTTTGCCGCAGACCCATCACCTTTCAGCATTCCCGCCAAACGCTCCAATTCGTGCATTTCCTGGGAAGTAACGTCACTTGATTCTGCCAGCTGCCCAACTACAGTAGCCACTTCTTCTGCCGCCCGCCCGGTTTCCTCCGATGTGGCCAGAAGACTGGCACTGGCTTCAGTAACAGTACCCGCCCTTTCCCGGAGCACACCTACAAGCTGGTTTAGCTTGCTGACCATGATCCCAAAGGAATTCTGCAGTTCCCCGATTTCATCATTTCGGGACTTTTCCCCTGTCTCCACTTCTACAGTTAAGTCCCCCAAGGCAGCAGCTTGAGTTAGACTGGATAAATCTTTTAAAGGAGGTACGATATTCCTGGTAAGTATGAAGGCAAGCACTACAGCCAGAAGCACTGCTGCCCCACTGGCTATGCAAAGGCCCCTTATCAGGCTCTTTTCAGTTTCTTCCATACCGGCTGTCACTTTTTCAACCTGGGCCTCTTCAGCAGCAAGGATTTCCCCAAGGTGCTCCTGTACCTGTTCTACTGCCGGGATCATCCTGGCAGAGAAAAGGCTGCGGGCCTCTTCAACTTCCCCCTGTTTATACAGCTCCACAACTTCCATGCCTAAACGGTGGATTTCCTTGTGGGGTGCTTCCAGGTCAGCAAAAGGCTGCTCCATGTACCCAGGGGGTGTAAATGAGTAATACCATTGTCCCAAACTGCACTCTTCATGAGACCTTATCTCAGGAATTATCCCTTGGATAAACATGCTGCTGAACTGCTGCATCCACTTTAAGTGGTCAACTTTCTTCTGGATAAGGAAGGACTGCAGTTGGTAGGCTTCAGCAACTGCCTCGTCCATTTCATCCACCTTTTTCAAGGAGGTAAATGCGAAAACACCCAGCGCCACAATAATTACTGCCACAATCATAAAACTGGCCAGTAATTTCTTAAAAATGCTCATCCTCTTTCCCTCCC
>LFTO01000175.1:0-891 GCA_001513335.1 Clostridiales bacterium DTU086
CAAAGTTTACCGCATGCTCTTTGGAGAGATCAGCAGGACAGGCCTGGACATGAATTACATTAAGGACAATTTAAAGGAAGAAACAATACCCAACGGTCCGCTGTTGTGCGACAGAGATTTCTTCAAAGCCCTGCAACAGCTTGAGTCCAGGCGGGCAGAGAGGTATGGTCCGAGGAACTTCCTGGGTCTGTTGACCCTATCCCTACCGGACCACACACTTCCGGGGCAGGGAAAGCTTGAAGAGGGCATGAAGCAGTTAAGGCACCTTTTGCTGTCCGACCTGCGCAAGGGTGATGTGATTACTGAGTGGGGTGAAGCCCAGTTTCTTCTCAGCCTCCCTGCAATAAGTGACAAGCAGGCTGAGATTGCCCTGAAAAGAATACAAAGGAAGTTTGCCGGATTGAATACCGGGCTGACTGTACATTACAAAGTGCAGAATACCCTGCCCGTAAACTCGTAGTCAACAATTTTGGCTGGCACGGTCACCAATTCAATGCAAAAGACCGTGAAAGCTTCCCCAAGTAACATCTTTTTCTCATCCGCTGATCTGTAAAGGTCAGCGTTTTTTTTTCGCAATGTCATCCTGAGCGCAGCGAAGGATCTTTCCCCCCACTGGCGTGTCATACTGGGCATCCGTCACTCCCTCCTCTGGCGTGTCATCCTGAGCGTGCGTTATCCCCGCTGCTGTGTCACCCTGAGCATCCTTCATCCCCCCTGACGTGTCATCCTGAACATCCTTTATCCCGCTGGTGTGTCATCCTGAGCGTAGCGAAGGATCTTACACCAGCGGGTTTCCTATCCAACCAGAAAGTCAAATCTGTTTTTAACGCAAATATAACGCAGATAAAATTTCCATATAACAGCCATATAACGGACAGGTGTTACACTGAG
>LFTO01000175.1:978-4798 GCA_001513335.1 Clostridiales bacterium DTU086
TATTTGTTTTATTGGGCAATATCTTTTTTATCTTCCTGATTTTATTGGTAGCTTGCATGGTATTTTTCCTCATTCAAAACAAGATTTCAGGAGGGGTTCCCAAGGTTTTTGGCCACCAAATGTATATTGTTTTGAGCGGGAGCATGAATCCTACCTTTGACACAGGCAGCACTGTTTTTGTTAAGCCAAAGGAACCGGAAGAGATACAGCCGGGAGACGTAATTACCTACACCGGCCTGGATGACAAACGTTCCCTTACTACCCACCGTGTCGTGGATATCGATAGAAGTGATCCCCAGAATATCCAATTCATTACCAAGGGAGATGCCAATGAAGTTACCGACCCCAGCCCCGTTTCCGGGGACAGGCTGGTAGGCACTGTGAGCTTTGCAATTCCTTACCTGGGATACCTGCTCAATTACGGACAGACGAAGCAGGGGATGCTGGTCCTTGTCATTGTACCCGGTGTATTCCTGATATTGACCGAACTTCACAAGCTCTATGCTGCAGCAAAGATAAGCAAAGAAGAGGAAGAGGCTGAGGCTTCTGAGACTGCCGAAGAGAAAGAAGCCAGGGAAAAGGAAGAAAATTTTAACAGTGGTTTCTGGCACTGATAAAAGATTTGCAAGACTTTATTACCACGGTCAAGGGGGCAGCGAGTCCCCTGTATAGATACTCTAAGAAAGGAGGTAATACAAAATGGTGGACTTTATAAAATCAAAGTTATTTCTAAGCGTTTTATTNNGGCGCAACCATGGCCTGGTTTATAGACGATGCCGAACTTCAGGCTGCAGAATTTAAGGCCGGAACAGTAAAAATTACAGCTACGGAAGAGTATGAAGATCCAGATGAAAAAGGTGAACCAAAAACTTACCCGATAATGGAAATGCCTGAAAAGAATTTTAAAAATGTTAACCCCGGGGACTGCGCTACAGTTACCTGGGAGTTTGTTAATGAAGGAACAAAAGCAGTACAGCTCAAGGTAAAACTTACTGAAGAATGGTCAAAATCTGGACTCGAAGTCAAAAATGTTTACCTCTGTCCAATTGACCCGGTAGATGGAAAAGGCTGGGTTATGGGACAAGGTGAGGAAGAGGATAATAAGGGGGAAATATGGCTCTACTATGTTGACTGGAGCAGCAATGAACTGGGGTCAGTGCCCGGAACATTTGAAACTGAGGATGCCAAAGAAAGAACAGTAGAACTAAAAGTCGTAATTGTCTTTGACGCTGCAGGAATTGACAATGATTACCAGAGAGCAAAATATACACTCGGTAAAGACAGTGAAGTTTATGCAATCCAGGCATCCAATGAGGCTCCGGATACCCAGTGGGATGAGTGGACAACAGTTTCCGAGGAAGATTATGAGCCGGAAGAAGGTGTTGCCGGGGAAAACTACAAGTATTTCCACGGCCCAGCAGAGCCTGGATTCTCAACAGAGTGCTGGCAACGCGCTAACAATATGGAACCTATCGATGATCGAGAAAAACCCACTGTGACAATTAAGTGCAAAAAAGGGAACACTACCCTTTCCAAGGATACTAAAAAGTATTACCCTGGTGAACCTGTCTCAGTGACTGCTCCTGATATTAGTGGATACGAATTTAAAAACTGGGATGTTCCCCGTTGGTTGGATGAGAAATATTCCGATGGCGGAAAAACCGTAAGCTTTGAAATGCCTGACCGTGACGTTGATCTTACGGCAAAATACGAGGTTGCCGAAAAGAAAGTCACAATACAGTATCAGGATGATTCAGGGAAAACATTGTACTCAAGAAAAGTGAGCAAAAAAGTAGGTGACCGATTCTCCTACGAGGCTGATAAAGTCTTTACTAAGAACAAAAGACAATATGTTTTTGACAAGTGGGATGTAGTTTCTGGTGTTGACGAAGATAAGGTGAATATTGATGGCAGAAAAATAAAATTTGATATGCCCAACGATAATGTTGTTATTACAGCAAAATACGAAAAGATGTACTATTTGAGTCTCCAAAAGAACAAAAATTGTTGGTTTTGCAGTATTAGCGGAGGCGGTTGGTATAAGGCTGGAGATAGAGTAAAAGCAGAAGCGGGTTGCTGGCTTCATGAATTCAAAAAATGGGAACAAATAGCCGGGCCAACTGTACAGGATCTCGACAGCAACAAGAAAACATTCACCTTTATTATGCCGGCTGCTGATATTACCTTAAAGGCTCATTTTAAATGATACGTTTTTTGCTTGGTGCTTGGCCAAAAATTGTGTTATATCTGCCCCAAAAAATAACTGCAATATAACCCAGATAAAATTTCCATGTAATGGGTATGTAACCGCAGGGTGTTAAACTGGCACCAGCAGGAAGAAAAACAATTGTTTATAGATAGTGAACGAAGTAAATGGGGGGTGGGACTGACGTTTCGTAATAATGAGGAAGAAATGGTCACAAAAAGAATTGGAGGTTCTACCTTTTTAATCCGTATATATTTCAAGCAGCATGCTAACTGGCAGGGGACCATCCAGTGGTTGGAAACAAACAAAACCGTACCTTTTAGGAGTGTTCTGGAGTTAATTTCACTTTTGAATGAAGCGGTGGAAAAAGATTTAACCGGCAGTGAAGGGTTAGGTTTCAGGTCCTGGGAGATATGGAGCCCGAAGAGATCATGGGCGGTGAATATTCGGATAACTAGCAGTAGCAACTGGTGAAAGGAGGAAAGGGATGGTCAGAAAAGAGGATTTGGAACAGAGTAATCACCTCATTCACCCGTCTATTAAGCGAACAGTCAAGATTACGGCAGTGGCACTAATGTCAGCGGCACTCATTGGATACCCTTATGATTTTAAGGATACCCGGTCGTACTTTACGGCAACTGATGAATCCGGTGTTGTAAAAATTACGTTCCAACAACCAGAAAGTTCAAGTAAAAGCGGAGGTTCCCAGCTTGGCTTTACCGGTGGTTCCGGCGGAAGTGATGCTGTTGGTGGAAGCGGAAGTAGTGGTAATAACGGTGATACCGGAGGGGGGAACCCCGACGGAAACTCCGACCCTGACACTAACGGAGACGGTGCGGGAAACGGCGAACCGGATACTGGTGAAACCGGTACCGGTAGCACTGGTAGTAATACCGGAACAGACAATACAAGTGGAAACAATGGCGGCGGAGATACAGGCAGTACCGGAACCGGGCCAGAAGGCGGCAGTTCAACAGGTTCAAATGACTCCGGCCCAGACAGCGGCTCCGGAGGCAAGAGCAGTTCTGGCGGTGACTCCGGTCCGGGCTCGGGCAGCAGCAGTAGTCCAGGCAGCAGTTCCGGGAGTGGATCAGGGGACTCAGGTGGAGGTTCCGACAGCAATTCCGGTGGCGGAGGTAACTCCGGTGGAAGTGACAGCTCCGTCGGTGAATAGGTAAACAGCGCCAATATTCGTTGGAAAGGGGTGAGGATTTTTTGAAAAGGGCTATTTTATCCAGTCTTCTGGTTATTACGTTTCTGAGCTTCCTAATTGGCGGCGCAACCATGGCCTACTTCACCAGTGAGGATGACCTCAAGCCGGCTGAGAAGTTTAAAATGGGTACCGTTAAGATTGATGTAGACAAGAAAAAGTATTGCAGTGATTTTACTATACAATGCGACCACGGTAAAAAGTTTACCCGAAAATGGGAAATAGAAAATAAAGGCAGCCTCCCGGTATGGGTGCGGGTTACTTTAACAGATGAAAACGATGACCCATTACCAGAGGATATTGGGGTAAGTTTAACCCACAAAGCCTCAAAAAATTGGGAGCAAGGAATTGACGATAACTATTGGTATTGCAAAAACCGTGTTGAACCAGGCAAAGATATTGAT
>LFTO01000147.1 GCA_001513335.1 Clostridiales bacterium DTU086
GTTTTATACAGCTTTCAGGTCTCAAAAACTTTTTCGGGGGATAAAAAATGAAAAAAATTATTGAAAACACACTAAAAAAGGTAATTGAGGAAAACTCCAAAAAATCCGCCACCTCTTACCGCATACCCCTTTTGGGCTATGCTAAAGCAGAGGACCCCCTGTTTCAACAATTGACAACTGCCGGTGTCCCGAATCATTTGCTGCCAACGGACCTTCTGCCCGGGGCACGGACTGTGGCAGCTTTTTTCCTCCCCTTCACCGGTGAATTGGTAAAAAGAAACCGCCAGGATCCTTATGTCGCCAGATCCTGGGCCCAGGCCTACATTGATACCAACGGGCTGATCAACCGGTGCTGCCAGGAAATTGCCGCAGCCCTTGACGGATACGGAGTAAAGACCGCCTGGCAGCAGCCTACACATAACTTTGATTCGGAAAATTTGCGCGCCCGCTGGTCCCATAAACATGTGGCATATATATGCGGTCTCGGTAAGTTTGGCCTGCACCACATGCTGATCACCCCTTCCGGCTGTGCCGGCCGTTTTGGGAGCCTG
Source organism: Clostridiales bacterium DTU086 (assembly GCA_001513335.1). Taxonomy (GTDB): domain Bacteria; phylum Bacillota; class DTU086; order DTU086; family DTU086; genus DTU086. The sequence continues at coordinate 552 of LFTO01000147.1, forward strand.
GTCATCGATTACCCCCTTCCCCCTACTCCCCGGAAGGAAATAGAACCGTGCCTCTTTTTCCGTGAAGGGAAATGCCAGCAGTGCGCAAAAAATTGCCCCTCGGGAGCGTTAACCCCGGAGGGACTTGACGATAGAAAATGCTATGACTACCTTCTTGAGGTAGACTCATTTTACAGTGACCTGGGTTTTTGTGATGCCTGCGGCAAGTGTGCTACCTGCGGTCCCTGTGCCGTTATCGGGTGACATGCTCCCACCACCTAAGCTTCGCTTGCGTAAAACTCTTCACTACGCTCAGGTTGGAACCGGCTCATAACCCTTGTCGTCAAGACCGTATGTGTTATTCGGCTACGGACAAGCTTGCACGCCGTTACCGCCGGTAGAGCCGGCGACGGCTGAGCAAAACAAGTCCCGCCCCAAAATACATGCGGTCTTTCGTAATTCCACCATACTGAGATCCTGGGCACCGCCAGAGGCACGCCGCATTTCAAAGTGCTAAAGTACCATTTCAAAGTGATAAAGTACTAAGAACCGTGCTTATACGCCAAGTGACTCGCAACGCCCTGCAGCAACATAGTAAACAGCGGGAATACTCCTTGTGGAGCCACTGGTAAAAACCGGAAGCTGCTTTTGTGCATAAAAAATCCGGCCATGGAGCAGCCCCATGCCGGTACCTGCATACTACCCCCAGCAGATTGACCTAATCCTCGACATCATCAACAACCTCCGCCTGAACATCAACATACTTACCCCGGCCCTTTTGCCGACTGTCAAATTTTCCGTCTCCTTCCGGAATATCCTTTTGTGCGGACCGGGTAAACCAGTAAGTCATCAGCATAGTAAATAAGAGGTCATCGATTGGAATAAAAGGAGCTACATCAGGCAGCAGCCAGTAAGCTAAAACCAGGACAGGGAAAATAAGCTTTTTTTCGCGGCTGACCCTGGGGTCAAGCCACAGCCTGAGCAAGTGAGCAGGAAATCTTCTCATAATAAACCCTCCGGGATAATTATACCATCCTCTTTGGCTGCGAAGAACCCTCTTCTTTAGAGTTCATGGGGCACGGGGGATAATCGCAGCCTGCTTCCAGTTTCTTTTACCGGGGAAGGCTGTACCCCAGACAAGACACCAATTTTTTCCCAAAAGGGATTAATCCTATTCCTCAACCTGAAAGACACCGTCTGGGGAACAAAGAGGGAATGTGGAATATCACAAGTCCTCTTGAATAAACGGTGCTTTTCAAAGGTTTTGGTCCCGTATGCTCTCATAAATGTATTCCAACCGCTCCAGCGGAGCATCACCCTCCAGAATCTTTACAACTTCCTCAAATAAACCGGGGTTGGCAGTAACAAGAACTTCATCTATTTCCGGTAAATCCTTGGCTCTTGAGGCAGCCTCGGCTTTAATAATCTTTACCTGAGAAAGAGGAATATCTGATCTCAAATCAAGGGCAATCAAAGCAATCCTGCTGAGCACAATAACCCTTGCATCCTCAACTCCCTCAACTGTGGATACTCTTTCCGTTATTATCGTCATTATTTCCCGGCCTGGCTGAGCCGGTGCAGGAGCGGGAGCAGCAGGGGGCTTCTCGGCAATGTTTCTGGGAAATGCCCAGGTCAGAGCAAATCCGGCAATCACTATCAGGGCCAGGAGAAAAATTGCCCGCAAGATGCGGTTATCCCTGAGCCGGCTCTCCTTGAGTTTAATGTCATCAGGATTTTCATAACCATTGTTATTTTTTTTGTTGTTTCCCAAAAAAGTCACCTCCACATGACCTTATTATTTGTCAGGGGAGGCAAAAAAAAACTAACAGATTCTTGACGGCTCAGCCTCAAGATCCTTCTTCGGCTCCGCCTACTCGGGATGGCAGTGGGAAAGGCTCAACTCGTAAGGATGACAGGGGGAACAGCTAAGCGTCCCCAGGATGACAGGGGAAACGGCGAAGTTACCGGCGGGAAATATCCCTGTGTTTTACGGAAACCTGGTACCCATGCTCTGCTATTATTCTCCCGATATTTCTCGCCAGAGCTACCGATCGGTGCTTTCCCCCCGTACAGCCAATGGCTACAACCAGGTGGCTCTTACCCTCGGCAACGTAGTAGGGCAGGAGAAAAAGCAGCAGGTCACGGAGCATCTTTTGAAAAGCTGTCGCTTCAGGAGTACTCATAACATAGGAAACAACAGATTCATCTTCCCCAGTCCTGGGCCGGAGTTCCCGGTCGTAGTGGGGGTTTGGAAGAAAACGCACATCGAATACAGTATCGGCATCCAGGGGCAGGCCGTATTTGAATCCAAAAGACAATACCGTAATAACCAGGGAACTTGATTTGCCGTGGGCAAACAGCTCCCGAACTTGTTCCCTTAACTGGGGAGGAGTAAGTTCAGAAGTGTCAATGATTTTAGTTGCACGTCCCCGGATATCCTGCAGGCGGGTCCTCTCTTTCATTATTCCTTCAGTAATTTCTCCTACAGTAGACAACGGGTGCCTCCGGCGCGTTTCTTTAAAGCGCCTTACAAGACACTCATCGGAAGCATCCAGGAAAAGCAGTTCATAAGAAAAACCTTCGTCTTCCAAATAAACCAGGGACTCAAAAAATGTGTCAAAAAAACGCCCTCCGCGAATATCCATTACAAGGGCAATTCTGTTTATTGGGGGTTCAGACTGGGAAAGGAGCTCAACAAATTTGGATACCAAATTGGGGGGAAGATTGTCAACACAAAAAAACCCCAAATCTTCAAGGCTCCGCACTGCTTCAGTCTTCCCGGCACCCGACATACCAGTCACTATAACCAGTTCAAGGTCTTTTTGGAAATTCACACATTTACACCCCCATTCAGAAAACTTATTCTCCGGCTAACCTCCATGTTCCTTTTGCAAAACCAGTCTCTTTCTGGTTTTTTGTGTCTTATTCCGGATTTTATTTTTAGGAACAGGCAAAATATTGGTCACCTTTGCGGTCCCAGCAGGCAATCCGTGAGTCAATATCTCTTATCCAATTTTCCTTTCCCCCGCAGGTAGGCTTTTATTTTTTCCGTTGAAGTATTCAAAACCTGGTCTTCGGATATCCCCGCTTCCTCAACCAGTTCTAAGGCACGGTCAAGTCTGCCTACCCGGTCAACGTAATGGGCATCGCTTCCCAGTGAAACGGGCAGACCCCATCTGGCGATCTCCTTTGCTATACGGGCACAGTTTTCCCTGCTCCCCTTGCGGATACCTCCCACGAGAGAGTTGTTATTGATTTCCAGGATAGTGTCGTACTCCTTGGCTGCGCAGATAACCGCGTCAATATCAATAGGATAGTGGGGATTACCCGGGTGAACGATAATGTCTACATAAGGATTTTTCATGGCGTTAATCATGGCCATGGTATTATCCGCAACTGCCCCCCCCTCATAACAGCCGGGGTGAAAACCTGCCAAGACAATATCCATCCGCTCCAGGTACCGGTCGGAAATATCCAGTTTCCCACCTTCCAGAATGTTGGCCTCTATGCCAACCAGGACTTCCACTCCCTCATCCTGTTCCGGCAGTATCTGCAGGTAACCAAAGTATGTTGGGCTTGGTCCCCCGGGAAAACCCGGCCCGTGGTCAGTAATGGCTATCATTTTTAGGCCCTTTTCCCTGGCAGCAATCAGGTTTTCTTTAATGGTACTGTAAGCATGGCCACTGGCTATAGTATGAACATGCAGGTCTGCTACCAATCTCATTAAAACTTACCTCTCTTTCACCAGCTTCTCCAAAACCTCCGCTACCCCGTCATCATCATTGGAACGGGTAACGTAGTCTGCTTTCTCCTTGATTTCCTCCCTTGCATTTCCCATAACCACACTTATCCCGGCATAATCAAGCATTTCCACATCATTGTAGCTGTCCCCAACAGCCATAACTTCCCGTGGACTAAGACCCATATGGCGGGCAACAGCGTCGACTCCAAAAGCTTTCGTTGCCTGGGGGTGGAGGAATTCCAGGTACTCAGGCATTGATTTCGTAATATGCAGGTCATCTCCAACAATCCCCCGGCACCTCTCAGCGAAAGCATCCAGGTTTTCTTCATCGTAGTCAATAACCAAAAGCTTAAGGGGGGACAAGTGGCCGTACCGGCTCAGGTCGCCTACCTCACGAAGGCGGGCATTAAAAGTCCGTGCATAAGATTCCGCCTGGGAAGTGATTTTTTCTACCAGAACATAGTCATCAATGTAAAAGTTGAGGGTCAGCCCTTCCTCTTTAGCCATTTCTACAATCACCTGGGAAAGACCTGCATCCACGTGTCTCTCGTATAGTACTTCCCCGGTCCCGGAAACCTTCACCAGAGCCCCCTGGTAGGTGATCAGGGGCAGGCTCAAACCAAGTTCATCAGCGTAAGGCCGGGCAGAATAAAACATCCGGCCTGTTGCCAGGGTAACCCCAATCCCCTCTTTCCTTACACTGCGGATAGCTTCCTTGGCCCGGGGAGAAATCTTTTTGTCGTTATCAAGAAGTGTCCCGTCTAAATCAATAGCTACCAGCTTTATCTTGTCCGCATTCTTCAAAAGTGTTTCACCCCTCACCAGCATATCAAAAAACCCTTCTATTTTTAAGAGGCAGCACCCTCGCCGCCCCATCAGTAATTCCGGGTAATCCTGCCCTGCTTGTAGCTGGAAACAGCCGTACTGCCACTGTATCCTTCAAGCTCCAGATCATGCCAGGTATCGTAACCCAGCTGTTCTATTTTGGGGACCAGTTCATTTACCACACTTTCGATCCGGGCATCCCTGGCAAAACTAACTGCCACCGCACCGTTATCCCTGGATGTGGTAACGTCATAATACCCTTTTTGAGAAAGGTAATTGATAACCTCATGAATGGCTCTGTCCGGAACCCGGTGGTTAAACAAGCGGCCTCTTACGTTTGTTTCCGGCATAACACATCACCTCGGTCCTTTTTATGCTCTTTCCGACAAGGAGGGAAGGTCAAGGCGCATCCCGTCCCTGGCTGCGATAACCTTTACCCCTGTTTTGTGGGCAATCTTTTCCGCTGCTGTATCCACACCCGCTTTCCAAATCCCCATTCCGAAATGGGTGAGTACTGCTGCACCCGGCTTAATCTCTTTTATCAGCTGAGCAGCTTCGGAAACACTGAGGTGGTCTGCCTTCCCTTTGTAAAGAAGCAGGGTAGAAATGATGAGTATATCACACTTATAGAAGGAAGCCAGCTCGGGGAAATACCGGGTGTCCGGCAGGTAACCCAGAGTATAGTTCCTCCCATGAAAAAGAAAACCGTAGGTTTCCGCTTCCCCGTGGCGGTGGGCCATGGAAGTTTCAAAGTTCAGGCTGCCGCAGGTATACGACTGCCTTTCCTCAAGGAGGGAAACTTCCTTTACGTAGTTCCACAGGTAACGGAGTACCACAGGGTCTTCATAAAGGGCTTGGGCGGGAGCAAATACAGTACCCCTTTTGTGAAAACCTCCGTGGGTCATGGCTTCAATCATTACGTTTACATCCCCGCAGTGATCCAGGTGCCGGTGGGAAAGGAGCACTCCCTTGAGTTCCTCCAGAGCCAGGCCCATACGTGCAGCATGCACAATGGCCCCCGGTCCAGGGTCGATACTCAGGAGAGTGTCATTCATTTCTAAAATTATGCCTCCGGTAGAGAGGGACTGGGTAGACATTACCACCCTCGCTCCCCCGGTTCCCAAAAAAATCAGCTGGTCCATTCCTTCCTCCTGCAAAGACCTTAGTAACCATTATAGCACTCAAAATCCCTCCTCTTACGAGAAATTCGGCTCAGCCATAAGTTTTTCAGCCGTAAATGTGCAGGAAAAACGGGTCGGTACGGGAACTAATTATCCTTAAAGGGGTGTTGTTAATGATCGAAAACCTGCTTCCCCAGGGGAGAGAGTTTTTCTCCGATGCTACCATTACTTATTTAATGTTAGTAAACGCAGCCGGTTTAATTCTCATGGCCTGGGATAAAATTATGGCCAAACTGGGTAAAACAAGAATCCCGGAAAAGTCCTTAATTTTAATTGCCGTAATTGGCGGAAGCGTTGGAGTCTGGCTGGCCATGCAGGTTTTCAGGCATAAAACAAGGCATGCCAAATTCGTATTTGGCATACCTTTAATTTTTATTCTCCAGGTGGGAATTTTATTAGTGTTCCCTTTACTTCGTTAACTTTAGGGGATAATTTCCACCATGTCCCCAACGTCTACCATGTCATAAATCACTTCAATATCCTTGTTCAGCATGGCAATACAGCCTCTTGTAGTTGGCCTGCCTACAGCCCTGGCCTGGGCAGTTCCAAATATGCCGCAAATCTTGCCGTACATGGAAATATATATTGTCCGGGTACCTGCACTCCTTTTAACACCTGTCTCCTTCCCGATGATTTCAAAAGTTCCTGTTCGGGTAGGCGAATCCGGCCGTCCAACCCCTACAGGGAAAACCAAACTGGTCCCGTCCTCCTTTTCAATCCGCAGTTGGGCTTTTGAAAGCTGGATAACGACCCTGCTCAATCGATCACCTCCATCCCCTCTTTACTAATTTATGCAGAAAGGATGGAAGAGTTAACTTTCACATTTTATTGAGGTAGAAACCCCTTACAAGAAACTCTTTTTCTGCTTTGGTCAGTTTTCGCAGCGCCATCTCCCCTTTTAATGCCTCACTGCGGCTGCCTACCTCTTCCACGTAAGCCAGATGGAAAGGCCGGCGGCTCCTGACATACTTGGCACCTATTCCCTCAGAATGCTGCCGCAGTCTCTCCTCCAGGTTGTTTGTCTGGCCTGTATAAAGGCTCCCATCAGCGCAGCGAAGCATATAAACATAGAACAATCCCTTCACCGCCCCTCCCCAAAACTTAAGCAGCTAAAAAACATTGCTCCTGGCTTTCTCTCCCCCGGTCATATCCAATAAGCTGCTATTCTATCCGGGTACTTTCCCGGTAGTTTACAGCAACTGCCTGCTTACCTGCTCTACCAGAAAAACATGCGGGCTAACTTTCCGGTTGCCTGTACCCTGAAGCCTCCTCATAAAGATAGTATCCGGCAACAAAAGATTCCCCGCCGCTTTTAAGCATTTTCTCTAAGGATACTACTCCCGTGCCTTCCCTGATTTTCCGTCTCTCAAAGTAGTCGGAATTCTGGTCTTCATAAATAATAGTGTACTCCTTCACCCTGTTTTCCTCTGTTACTTCAGTAATCTGACAGTCCAAATTAAGTTCATCCCCGTCTTTGGTGGTAACCGTCTGCTTCCATTGAGCCCCTTGTTCCAGAGGTGTTTTGGCCAACTGGATATTGTTGCTGATAGAGTCCAGCATCAATTCCTCTTTTTTCTTCTGAGCCAGAATCCCATCCTTTATTACGTACTCAATCTCGAGGGAAAAATCCCTGGTAGACTCGCCCCCTGAAAGGTCTTCCACATTTCCGGAAACAAAGTAAGTAGTTTGTGAACCCTGCTTTTGAATACGCTCTAATTCCATAGTGTGGCCGTATTCGGCAAACCCGTTATAGATCCAGCGAAAACCTTCCTTTTCAGGCAAAAGCTTCTTCAGTTCCTCATTGGCTGCTTTCAGCTCATCCTGCTGGTTTTGACCGCTGTCAGCACCGCCATTCGTGTCCCCGTTGGCACAGCCGAACAGCAAAAAAATAATCAGAAGAACACCCAGTACAGCCGGCAGATTCCGAGATATTGACACAGACCTCACTCCTTGGAAACAATTTTTATCTCTTAGAATTTATTTTTGCACCGCTGTACCTGTAATATGTCCTCTTACTCCCCTTCAATTTTCCGGAAAACCAGATATGAATACACCATTGAAATTACTGAAACACCTATCGCTGAACCTATTACAATAATAAAACGTATCGTTGGAGAAACAAAAACGCTGGCCACAGACAGCAAACCTGCAGCTACAAACAATATGCCTCCCACCCTGTGGGTCTTGCGCCACACCCTTTCGCTGGCCAGAGTCCAGGGGGTCTTGATACCAAAAAAGAAATTGTGCCGGACGCGAGTAAGGTAATTACCCATGACCATAAACATGAGGCCCAAACCGAGAGGTGCAATCAGACCCACATCCACCTTGTATCCAAAGGCATACAGGAGGACAGCCCCATGGAGCGCCAGCATGAAAAGGACAAAGACTGCCATAAATGCGCTATAGGCGCCGGTAAATTTTGCATAGTTCTTTTTCTTGGGGTCGATTCTCGGAACCACAACCATTAAAAGATACAGGCCAAGAGTCACCAGCGGAAGGCCAAAGGCCCCCATAAATCTACCGCCGTAACCGTCAACTTCCCCGTAAATATTCCAGTGAATTGGCACTCTCTCAGGGAGGTGACCGTACAGCACCACTCCGGCTGCCAGGGACAGGAGAATGATGCCCAGCAAAACAGGGTTTATTCCCGGTAATCTGTCCTTGTTATTCACTTTTGTTCACCCTCCCTTCGCAAAAACCTACAACCCAGTGGAGCAGCTCATGAAATACCGTTGTGTTCAATGAATAGTATATGTTCTGTCCCTGCCTATCGTCCATTAACAGACCTGCCTGCTTGAGGATGTTCAGGTGGTGTGAAATACTGGGTTTACTGATGTTAAAATGAGCAGCTATTTCTCCTGCAGTCATGTCTCTTTCCCGTAACAGCTGCAGAATAGCCCGCCTGGTCTTATCTGATACGGCTTTAAACACCTCGTTCATTCCAATGGCAGGTCACCCCCCAATTAGATATTTAGATAATTATCTAATTATATGATACACCCTGATTTTTCACTGTGCAATGGCATCCGGGAAAATTTGCATGGTAAGAGATTCCATCTCTAGGGTTGGGAAAGCTTCAAAAGGCCTGCATTGGCTGCTTTGGCTACAGCCTGCCCGCGGGTTTTTACTGATAATTTGCCCAAAATACTCCGGACATGGTTTTTAACCGTATACTCACTAATTTTCAGGGCAAGGGCAATTTCCTTGTTGCTCAGTCCTGCAGCAAGTCCGTTCAATACCTGTTTTTCCCTGGGAGAAAGGTGAAAATTTATATCAGAGGATTTCCTTTCAGGCACGGATACAGCCTGCTGCCCAACCTGGTGCAGCATAGCGTTATATATCCCAATCCCCAGCTGTATCCCTACACTCTCAAATAGACTCTCATCAAACCACCACTTGGATATTATCGTGTCCCATACCAGGATACAAAGCCCGGTTACCTCCTCCTGGTGCAGGGCAGGAAAGGCGATAAAAAAACTTCCCTCCAAAGCGGCAAACAATGACTTGAGAGGGCTGCCCGTTTTGTCCGGCCCCCAAAAAAGAGCGCCCTTAGGGATATCCTCAGAAATTGCGTTGGGAACGGACTGGGGATTATAGAGAGTACCTGTTGTAGCCTTAAGTTGCAGAACCTTACCCTCTTTAATGTAAAGAATGGCTGCCCGGGCACCTGTAACCTGCTTGATGCGCTGGAGGAATATTCTGGATAGCTGCCCTGTTTCAACTGAACCGTTGATTGCCGTAGCAGCAGCGTTGAGCAAATAAAGGTGGGCGTTTTTCAACTCTAACTCTTCATGGAGGGTCTTGGCATCAGTGATGTCCGTATAAACTTCAACCCGGCCAAGCATTTTCCTCTCCTTATCATAGACCGGACCGCTGAAGCGGTGTAAGACGCGCCTGCGGGGCAGGCTTACCTCTACTTCGTCATTGGCCGTCACTTCCGGGTTTTCATACAGCCAGAACAGCCTCTTCTGAAAATCTTCGGGGTTTTTGACGCGCCACTTAATGTCACGGGTAATAGCCGCCCTTTTGTCCTCTCCGATCAGGGACTGGGGATCCAAACCAAAAAACTCGCCAAATTTCTTGTTGCACAAAACTACCTGAAAATCACTGTCAACCATCAGAATGGCTGCATCAACAGAATCCAAAACCGCTTCCAGCATTTGGACTGCCTCCCACATACAGTCACCTCCCACTCCAGTTATTTCTAATTTATTAACTTAATTTCTAGACTTTATATTCATTCCCTTCTAGTTATTTTGAACTAACAAAAAGAACCAGACGGGTTTTACAGGTTAGTCCTAAAATAAGTATTTTGAGCGATACCGGAAAATTACTCACTGTGATACTTTTGTAATATATATCTGGAAATAATAATTGCAGAAAACAAAGGAGGTCAGGAAAATGTGTTTTTATGACTGTGAAGATTTGATCAACCTTCAGGAAGCGAGAAAAAAGAAAGGCTTAACCTATGAACAGCTGGGAGAAATGGTAGGACACAATGCAATGTGGGTAGCCAGCGCCTTGAACGGGCAGCAGCATGTACCCCCGGAAGACGCAGCAAAAATTGCCGAGGCACTGGGCGTCTCCCAGGAAGAAACAGCCGTTTTAACCCAGCACCCTTACAAAGGAAAGACTGACCCGGTCATTTACCGCCTCCAGGAAATTGTTGATGTGTACGGCCCCAGCATCAAAGAAGTAATTCATGAAAAATTCGGCAACGGCATCATGAGTGCCATTGACTTTGACATTGACATCGGGAAAAAAGAGGACCCTGCCGGGGATCGGGTAGTTATCACCATGACCGGCAAGTTCCTGCCCTACAAAATTTTCTAATTAGGAAAGTGTCGGGGTATATTTCCCGTGCCCTTTCGCTCACTCCAGGAATTCACACAGGACAGCTCTAAAGGAAAGCTCCAGTCAAAACATCAACATGTCCAACAACGGAATAGAACTGGAAATGAAGCCCCAGGTTATTGCCAGGAACCAAAAACTAACGGGGCTGGACAAGGGGTACGTCATCCCCATTAATGTTTCGGCGGGAAAGTTTCACCTTATTATCTCTGAAGCCAATCCCCTTTAATTTAAGCTGGGGAAAAACCTTTTTCTTGCAGCAAGTTCCTTGCTTACAAAAGTTTTTAGAAATACCGTTTTGTCCTGGGCAAAATATGCCCCGGGCAAGTTTAATTAAAAAAACATAACCCCCTGGAAGAGTTCCCTCATTGGAAAAGTCCTGGGGGTTTTTTTACCTGTGTTTTCAATAATCCGGGTTCGGGAGAAGCCCGCCTCGAATACCAACCCTGTCGGAACCTTCTTCTCTTAGATTTTTCCCTCTGGGTCATCTGCCACATCAATAACAAAATCTACTGATGCCGTCAGGTTTTCCGTTTCATCGCCTGAGGCTTCATCCATAAGAAGGGTATATTTGAGGTCGATCGACTCTCCCGGCCCTAAATCCAAACCTGAGTCCCCAAACTGCAAACCGGTTAGGCCCTCAGATCCCGGATAGTGTACCAGTTGGGAAAAGCTCTCTCCCTCACAGATAATATTATCAAATTTAAGCAGGCTAGCCTGCTTTACAGTAAGCTTCATGCTTTCCAGAAATCCCCGGTAGACATCGTCTTTTTTATAAGTAGGTTTATACTTCACCAGATCAACAATCAAGCCTAAAACTGAGACACCGGTTACCGGTTATTTCAGGGTGAATACCCCGGCTCCCGTTTCACCTTTCAGCTGAAGATGATATACTTTAATTGGCGTGGTTAAGCGCCGCAAAAACAATCGGGCTTATTGATGTTCGTAATTAGGAGGATTGAAAGCTGTGGAAAAAACAATATACTTCGAAGAGGATGCTGTGGTAATTCTGGACCAGACCAAACTGCCGGGACAAGTTGTATTTGAAAAAATCGAAACCATTGACCAGGCGGCTGAGGCTATAAAAAAACTAAAAGTCCGGGGAGCACCGCTGATTGGAGTAGCAGCTGCCTTTGCCCTGGCCATGGCCGTAAAAAAATACTCAGGACCGGAACAGGTATTGGAAGCCAATTTTCGGGATTGGAAAAACACACTGGCTTCCACCAGGCCAACGGCTGTCAACCTCTTTTGGGCCCTGGAAAGAATGGAAAGAGTCTACAGGGAAAACCGTAAAAAACCCCTGGCCGAACTGGGAAATACCCTTAAAGCTGAAGCTGAAGCCATGTATCAAGAAGATATTGAAGCCAACAAAGCCTTGGGGGACTTTGGACAGGAACTCCTGAAACCCGGCAGCACCGTTTTAACCATATGCAACGCCGGAGCCCTGGCAACCTGCGGCCACGGCACAGCCCTGGGGGTAATCCGGTCAGGGGCACAGCGAGGGAAAATTGACAGGGTTTACGCCTGTGAAACCCGACCCCTCCTGCAGGGAGCACGCTTAACTGTCTGGGAACTCATGCAGGACAAGATACCCGTAACTCTGATTACCGACAATATGGCCGGGTACACAATGAAAACGAAAAAAATTGACGCAGTCATAGCGGGGGCAGACTGTATAGCAGCCAACGGGGATACTGCCAACAAAATAGGCACCTCCACACTGGCTGTTCTTGCAGATTATTACGATATACCTTTTTATATTGCTGCACCCATGTCAACCATCAACACAGAGCTGCCATCAGGTGATTCCATACCCATTGAAGAGCGGGACCCTGATGAGGTACGCCAAATCAGAGGCAGTTTTGTGACTGTTCCCCAGGTGGAAGTCTTCAGCCCTGCTTTTGATGTCACTTCCAATGAATTAATCGATGCCATAATTACTGAAAAAGGTGTGTTCCGACCTCCCTATGCTTTTTGACCGGGACGCCGGGAAAAAGTACTTTCAGCGTATAAGAGGTGGTGGTTTTAATGGAGTATCAGGAAGAGCGGAGACAGGTGCTGGCTGCTGCCCGGAAAATATCCGGGGCAGGTTTGGTAACAGGAACATGGGGAAATGTAAGCGCCAGGTGCGGGGAGAAAGACTTAATGATAGTTACACCCAGCGGAGTAAGCTATGATACCTTGAGAATGGAAGACATGGTGCTGGTAGATGGCAGCGGGCAGGTCCTTGAAGGCAGACTCAAGCCCTCATCGGAAGTGTCCCTGCATATGGGAATATACAAAAACAGGCCTGATGTTAAGGCAATTATCCATACCCACAGCCTCTACGCTGCAGCCTTCGCCGTTGCCGGCAAGAGCCTGCCTGTCATCCTGGAAGAGACTGCCCAGGTAATTGGCCATGAGGTTCCGGTGGCAGACTATGCCCTCTGCGGAACGGATTCCCTGGCTGCCAATGCAGTCAAGGCTTTGCGGAAGGATAAGCAGGCCGTCCTCCTGGCTAATCATGGACTGGTAACCCTTGGTTCCTCCATGGCGGAAGCATTGAAGAAAGCCCAGGTGATTGAAAAAACCTCACAGGTATTCATCTACGCACAAATCCTGGGAGGGGCAAAGATAATTTCCCAAGAAGATACAGCCCGGTTAAAAGAAAAATTCAAAAATTACGGGCAGTAAAGTCGAATATTTCCAATAGATTTTTCGGGCACTCTCCCAGAAAAACTATCCGAGAGGGTGCCCGTTAATCGTACCCGGAACAAACCTTTTTGGATATTGGCTGAAAAGCCAATATCATTTCCTTATCTTATTTCCTTAAATATTCTTTGCAGCTTCCAATTCCCTTTCCATTTCCATTTCTCTTTTCTTCACCTTTTGGGCACTAACCAGGGCGTATGCTATGGAAGCCAGGCCCAAAAGAATAAGTACACAGGAGATGGGACGGGTGAAGAACAAAGAAATATCCATGCTGGTCATCAGCGCCCGGCGGAAGTTGGCCTCCATCATTGGTCCAAGTATTATGCCCAAAATTACAGGCGCCAGGGGATAGTCATTAATTTTCAAAATAAATCCCAGAAAACCGAAACCAAGCAGGACCCAAACATCAAAAATCCTGTTGTTGACAGCATAGCTGCCAAGGCAGCACAGAGCGAGAATCAAAGGTATCAGGTAATGCTGGGGAATATCATTAACTTTAATAAACAAGCGCAGGCCAACCTGCTGGATAAGGACCATTAAAATGGCCGCCACAAAAAAAGATATAAAAACAGCGTTGACCAAAACTGGTTGGTTCACCATCAGCATTGGCCCCGGCTGAATGCCGTGAATCATCAGACCTCCCAAAAGCATTGCCGTAGTGGCATCTCCGGGAATACCGAAAGAAAGGGTAGGAATCAAATCTCCGCCCATGACCGCATTGTTCGACGCCTCGGCGGCTATGATCCCGTCAGGAATCCCGGTTCCATACAGCTCCGGGTGCTTGGATGTCTTTTTGCAAACGTCATAAGCCATAATATTGGCGATGCTGCCTCCCGCAGCGGGAAGAACACCCACAAATATCCCAACCAGACTGGAAACAAAGGTACTCATCTTCTGTTTTCCAAACAGTTTCAAAGTAGATATTATGGGAAAGCCCACGTCAATATCCTTGTCAATTTTAAGGTCCCTTGGTTGTAAATCCGATTTCAACAAATCCTCCAGAAGCTGGGAAAATGCAAATATTCCAACGAGAACAGGCAAAAAATTAAACCCGCCGTAAAGCTGAACCCAGCCAAAGGTAAAACGGTATTGTCCAAGCACCGGATCCATTCCCACACACGCAAAGAGCAATCCAATGAAACCTGCAAAAAGACCTTTTGCAAGAGAGTCACCAGCTACACTGGCAATGGAGGTCATACCGAAAAACATGAGGGCAAACATTTCCCAAGGTCCAAATTCCAGGGCCCAATTGGCAAGCAGGGGAGCAAAGAGGATCAGTGCAGCCCCGGCTATAAGCATTCCAAAGAATCCTGACCAAAGCCCTACTGCCAGGGCTTTTCCCGGTTCACCCTTTTTGACCATGGGATAGCCGTCAAAAACTGTGGCAATTGAAGATGGAGTTCCGGGAATACCCAGCAGGCAGGAAGGAATAAGACCTCCGGAAGCGCCTCCAGCCACCACAGACATAAGGACGGCGACACCGGTAATTGGATCCATCCCAAAGGTGAAAGGCAAAGCCAATGCCACCGCCATGGTGATGGTAAACCCCGGAATGGCGCCGGTAACGATTCCTGCTGTAACGCCTACAGCCATCAGAAGAAGGGTATGAATTTGAAAGACCTCTTTGAAAGCAATCGTTAGTGCATCCATACAATATCACCTCCTACTTAAAAAAGTCCGGCAGAGGGCAATGAAACCTGGAGTAAATAAGTAAATATGGAATAGATTGAAACTGTAAAAATAATCATCAGGCAAATGATAAAAGGCAGTTTTTCTTTCCAGTTATCCATAAGCAACATGGTTAAAATGATCAGATAAAGGATCGTGTCCAGCACATACCCCAACTGCTGAAGAAGAACAACATAAATACAGGTGGTAATAAAAACAAGAATAACCTTCCGGTACCGTTTTAGTCCTTCGCTCAGGGTTACTCCCTTTCGGACAATACCCTGCCCGGCCTCTTTCTTTTCTTTTTTCAAGTCTCCCAACACAATTATTATTAAAAAAATAGCCATTATAATGATGACCATCTTGGGGAAAAAGGCTGCCCCTATGAGCCCTTTTTCTTTCCCCGGGATGGTGTCGGCCTGGTAATATGCAAAAGCTAGAAAAGCAAAAAGTGCGGCAGGGAGTATTCTGTCTGACCGGAGCATGAGTAACCTCCTTCCTCGCCCGCGAGAATTAATTAAAGGCGGTCGGAGACCCGACCGCCTCCAAATGCGGGTTTGTTTTGGTTAATCCAAATGCGATTTGTTATTGGTTAATATCGTCGATCATGCCTGATTCTTTGGCAACTTTAGCCATCTCTTCCTGGTTGGCCTCCAGCCAGGCAGCATAATCATCACCCATGAATTTTACATAGGTCCCCAGCTTTTCAATATCTGCCTGGAAATCCGGATCCTGAGATATTTTCTCCAGTGCATCCCTAATAATGTCAATGATTTCCTGGGGAGTATCCTTGGGTGCAAAGAGCCCGCGGTTAGTCCTGCTGATAACATTAATACCCTGTTCCTCCAAGGTGGGAACGTCAGGAAGATTTGGGTCTCTCTCTTCAGATGCAATACCTAAAAGGGTCATCTTACCGGCTTCTAAATATTCCTTAGCTGCGGGAATGGAAACACCGCCTAAATTGATGTGGCCGCCCAGCAATGCTGTCATTCTGTCAGCAGTACCTTCGTAACCCACAATATTGAAGTCAATACCCGCCGCAGCTTCGATTGCTGCCGGGGTATAGTGGCTAGTTGAACCCAGGGAAGCACCAAATGTCAGTTCACCGGGATGTTCCTTGGCATAAGCAATAACTTGCTCCATACTGGTGAACTCGCTGCCCGCAGCAGTCGCCACTATTTCCGGATTGGAAGTCATCAATGCGATGGGTGCAAAATCAGAATAACTGAAGTCGGTTTTTTCGGTAACATAGGACAGTGCAATGGAATCATGACCGGCCAGCAAAGTATACCCGTCCGGTTTAGCATTCAGAGCCTCCTGTGCACCCACGGCTCCGCTGCCGCCGCCAATATTCTGGATTACTATGGTCTGACCCAGTTCTTTTTCCAAATATTTTCCAACTGTCCGCCAAATTGCGTCTGTGTCACCGCCGGCATTCCAGGGGACAATAATGGTTATAGGCTTAGTCGGGTACTCAATTTCACCTTCCGCTTCCCCACCTCCGCCGCAGCCTGCAGTAATAAGGCCTACAGCCAGGACAAGAATAAGCAGAAAAATCAAACTTTTTCTTCTCTGCATCAGTTTTTTCTCCTCCTTTATTGTTTTCTGAAAACAAAACCCCTGGTGTTTTTTCTCCGTTTCTTCTTTTAGCCCTCCCTCCTGGAAAAAATTTTGCCCCATCAAAATTCGGCAAATTCCGAGAGCTTTCCTGCCAAAAACAATGATAATGTCGAATTTTTGGAGAACAAAGAATGGAACCGGTGGAACAGATAGACACTGACTTTAAGTAACCGTCGCTGGGGTCTCACAGACCATAACAGCCGCCTTACCGGGCAGCTATTATTATTTTTAATTGTCAAGTTCCAAAATAGCCTCCCTGACCTAAAATCAGGTCAACGTCCGCTTGAGGAACTCT
>LFTO01000103.1 GCA_001513335.1 Clostridiales bacterium DTU086
GCTATTGATCTGAACCTACCCATTATCAAGGGGCTGAACCATACCAACCTGAAAATCGGGGTTGCCCTCCTGGCAGATACTGCCATGCTGGAGGAAGAGGGCAACTCGGTGATTGCCGGCCACAGGGGACACTCCCGGGGACGGCTGCTGAACAGGTTGGACGAAGTGAATGTAAATGATCGGGTAATGGTTGTGACGAAGGAAAAGGAAATACCGTACCGCGTTTTTAATAAAGTGATTGTTGAACCCCAGCAGACAGACCTGCTGGCTCCAACAAAAGAAAAAGTTCTTACGATTGTAACCTGTGAGCCGGTGCGCAATCCAACTCACAGGCTGATTGTTCAGGCAAAGCCGGAAGGATAAATAATTTTCGATTTTGCCAGGAAACGTAATCCCCCTTTTCTTGATATTAAATTACCAGGCTCCCGTTTCCCCCGGGAGCTTTTCTGTTTTGTGAAATTTTTTCCTTAAACAAGGGGAGTTCATTACTTCTGTCCCATAACCTGCTATTATCTTGTGAGATGGTCTTTGTCAATAATGTTGCTTTCTTTGGACAAAGTTTCCATTTTTTCTATTGTGTTTTTTTGCCAGTATGCTAAAATATTAGCAACAACCTAATATTGTTACT
>LFTO01000132.1 GCA_001513335.1 Clostridiales bacterium DTU086
GAGTATATCAGGCTGGTTTCGGAAAACAGCGGAAAATTTGACCCTGTACAATTTGCTGAATCCAAGGTAATATCTGAAGCCACCGAAGCAGAATACCGTAAAGGAAATGAAGATGGATTTTTTATGTACTTGCACCGTAACCCTATTCAGAAATTCCACAGCGATTATACTAAATTTGGGAAAATAGTTCACGAATACTGGTATGGTTCGGAGTATCAGGACCAAGAGAGTATTATGGGAGTCTATCCCATTCAGGAAAAGCTGAAACAGCTGTCCGGAAAAAAGGACACCTATGAATAAATATAGATATTACAAGAATCGCTTAGATACCGAACTCTCTCAGGGGGAGCCAGTATTTCAGGATACGCTTTTTTGGAACAACTTTTTTCTTGCCTTTGACCCCTCCAGGGTTGCGTTCCTGCTCCTGATGTTTTTGTCCTTCATAATCTCTCCTGTGTTCACACAGGAAGTGAAGACCGATATGGACAGTATCATACTCTGTTCGGCAAAAGGCCGTCGCGAGATCGTTACCGCCAAATTGTTGAGTGTCTGTGCGGCCTCCACTGTCCTTACTGTCATATTCTTCCTGGGGATGTTTGCCGGCACTTATATATTCAACGGTAATATAAACGGTTTTGACGCCCCTGCCCGCTGCCTGCCGGGGTTTACCTGGACCGCACTCGATATGACGGTGGGCGGTGTGGCAATGTTGGGTGTTGTCTGGCTGATACTTGTTGCCATGGCTTTCGGCTTGGCAATTTGCCTTATATCTGCAAAATTGAAAAATCAAAGCGCGACCTTTGGCCTGGGTGTTTCATTGGTTTTAACCTTTAGTTTGTTGGGTTTCCTTCGGGATGACCTCAAAAAGATGTTTTGGCCCCTTGTAGATTTTAACCATGTGGCGCTATCCATTTACAGCTCGGTCTTTGGTGGGGTCAAAGCGTACAATGTATTTGGCATACCGGTGTCATACGGAGCGCTGGCATTTGTGGTGTGTCTCGCACTGGGTGCAGGGGCGGCTCTGTTGACATATATTGCACAGAAAAAACGGTCCGTGGTATGATACACTAGGGTGTCCCTGAAAGTGAAGGGAAGAAAAAGTTGGAGATATTGATATCTTGCGCAGAAGGTGTAGATACCTTGGAGACAATTCTTCCCGTGAGTGTCCTGACAGCCACCGGTACAAATGTGAAGTTTCAAAAGTGGTTAAGTTTAGAAAAAGTAAAAAATGCCGAAGTTTTCTACAGGAAGGTTCCAGGAACCTAGTTTTTTAATTATTGGGCTAAGGGAGAAAAAGACTGTGAGGAAAATTTTCTGTGGGGTTCTTTGTGCTTTTGTTTTTATAATTTATTTCGTGGTTTGTCCATCATATGCTTTAGGGGTGTCTTCCCCTGAGGAATTTTGTGATCAATATATTGGTGAATCAGTCGATGTTGATAATTATCCTGCTAATCAGCCATACCAGTGTTATGATTTGTGGGCTAAATTTATTATGGACCAATACGGGACAAGCATGCCTGTCATCATTACTCCTACCGGGTGCGCTGAAGATATTTGGCATAATTTTGAGGGTTTAGGATTAAGTGCTTATTTTACAAAGGCAAGTGGCAGCCCGCAAGATGGTGATTGGGTTATTTATGATTGGCCGGGTAGTTCATATAGCCATGTTGGAATGTTCAGGTGGGATAATGGTGATGGAACAATTATGGTTCTACATCAAAACTATCTTGGTCAAACAAAAGTGACACAAGATAGTATGACCAAAAATTATATACTTGGCTATATAAGACCCAATATCTATACAAGTGATCTGCAGGAACCCCCTTCGGAGGCGATTATTTCCATAACCAAGAATAAAGTGGCCGTCGGAGAAGATGTAACCTTTAATTTTGGCGCTGCTAACGCTGCCGGTTTTACTGTAAGAATTGAAAAAAATGGTGAAAGGATAGATTCGAAAGATTTTGATAGCTGCACTTCTTATACAAGATCCTTTTCTAATCCGGGAGACTACTCTGCATATGTAAAAGCCTTTAATGATGAGGGCTTTGTAAAGAGTGAAAGACTTTCCTTTACTGTTGTTCCCCGGCACACCTACCCCGGACATTCCAGCAAAATTCCAACCAGGGGTAATCCGGTAAGGGAAGGGGATTCAACTCCTATGCCACAACAAAGACCAATTTCTGTGGTAGTAAACGGTAATCCTGTTTCTTTTGACCAGCCACCGGTAATTATCAACGGCAGGGTCATGGTACCCCTGCGTTTTATTGCGCAACACATGGGGGCTTATGTAGACTGGAGTATGGGAATTGAAAAGATTACCGTAAAACAGCCGGACCGAACTCTTGAATTAAGAGTTGGCAGCAATAATGCCTTTGTAGACGGCAAGCTTGTTTTATTGGACACACAGCCTGTGATTAAAAACAGCAGGACTCTCGTGCCGGTGAGATTTATATCTGAGAATTTAGGAGCGGAAGTAAATTGGGTCGTTAGTTCCCAAACCGTAACCATTAATCAATGAACCTACAATCTGGTAAAAAGACAAGGCGTTTCTGGCCTCCAGGAGGTATTAATAATTCCCTGACTTCCCTGGGAAATTCCTTTTTGTTCTAGTTGACAGATTCGCGTTAGTGGGAAGGTGAAGGGGATTCTGGGAAGAAAAAAACTAAACAGGGAGACGAACATGAAAGGAATGATTTTGTGAACGAAAAGGTAAAGGATATTGCGGCAAGGATTAGAGGGCTCAGGCTTCTTATGGGTATAACAGAAGAGGAAGCCGCCAGGGTTCTTAACCTCAGTGTCGCGGAATATCAAAAATATGAGACCGGTGAAGATGACATTCCCATAAGCCTGCTGTATGAAGTAGCAGACTTTTACCATGTTGACCTGACCGAGATCCTCACCGGGATATCGCCAAAGCTGCAGGACGTATGCTTTGTTAAAGCAGGTGAAGGGCTTAAAGTTGAACGTTATGACCAGTACGATTTTCAAAGCCTGGCTTATAAGTACAAAAATCGCAAAATTGAACCGCTGCTTGTAACACTCGACGCAAAAAACACACCCGAACTTGTATCTCACCAGGGACAGGAGTTTAACTACTGTTTGGAAGGTACGTATAAGGTTGTGATAGGAAAGGCTGAATACATTCTTGAACCGGGAGATTCACTGTATTTCAACCCTATTATTCCACATAAAATGGTTCCCGTGGGTGATACAGCAAAATATATCACAGTTATTTTATTATAGGATTAAGGAGAGTCGGACAATTGAATTTGGCCCATAGGTTTCTGGAAAAAACAGAATTTAAGTCTTACGAGGATTTTTGCGAAAACTTTAAGCTAATAATCCCTGAGAATTTCAACTTTGCTTATGATGTAATTGATGAGTATGCCAGGCTTGAGCCTGACCGGCTTGCTCTTATCTGGTGCAATGACGACGGCCAAGAAAAATTTATTACATTTGGTGAGTTAAAGAAGTACTCCGACAAAGCAGCCAATATGTTTAAGAACCAGGGAATTAAAAAGGGCGACAAGGTAATGCTCATCCTCAGGCGCAGGTATGAATTTTATTATATAGTTTTGGGACTGTCCAAAATCGGGGCAATATATATCCCTTCCACAGACCAGCTGACCGAGAAAGACATTACCTACAGAAATAATAAGGGCGATATTAAAATGATCATTGCTTACAATCGTACCGATATCATCAGACACGTGGAGGAGTCTTTGAGAGATTCACCTGCAGTGGAAAAGGTAATGCTTGTAGGCGGCCGCCGTGAGGGGTGGATAAGTTTTGACCATGAATTGGAGGCTGCGTCAGAGAAGTGGACAAGACCGGTAGGTGAGGAAAACACTACGAATAGTGACATCATGCTGATATATTTTACCTCGGGAACGACGGGTATGCCTAAAATGACCCTGCATGACTTTACTTACCCTCTTGGGCACATTGTAAACGCAAAATACTGGCAGAGAGTGCTGGACGGAGGGAGGCACCTTACGGTTGCTGACTCCGGTTGGGCAAAGTTTGGCTGGGGCAAGATATATGGTCAATGGATTTGCGGGGTTGTAATGTTTGTGTATGATATGGAAAGGTTCAACCCTCGCAGACTTTTGGAGAAGATAGAACAATACCGTCTTCAAACCTTTTGTGCTCCTCCTACCATCTACAGATTTATGCTCCAGGAGGATTTGGATAAGTACGACCTCTCATCATTAGTACATTGTTCAACAGCAGGAGAACCCCTTAATCCCGGCGTGTTTAACAAGTTCCTTGAAAAAACAGGCCTCCCTATATTAAACGGTTTTGGCCAATCGGAAACCTCTGTATTGGTTGCCAATTTTGAATGGTTTGAAGTTGTCCCCGGTTCTATGGGCAAGCCCAATCCTGCATATGATATCGATGTGGTTGATGAATATGGAAATACCTGTGCTGACGGCGTTGAAGGTGAGCTCGTGATTCGCCATGCAACTACAAATAAACCTGCAGGGCTCTGCTGCGGCTATTATAAAGATGAGGAAGCAACCTCAAGGGTATGGTATGACGATACCTACCATACAGGAGATGTGGTGTACAGGGATGAATACGGCTATTTCTGGTTTGTAGGGAGAAACGATGATGTAATCAAGGCTTCCGGCTACCGGATAAGCCCTTTTGAAGTTGAGAGCGCTGTCATTGAGCACCCGGCCGTAGTGGAATGTGCCGTAACTGGTGCACCTGACGAAATCAGGGGGACGGTAGTTAAGGCTACAGTCGTTCTTGCAGAAGGTTTTGCGCCCTCTGAAGAGCTCAAAAAAGATATTCAGGACTGTGTTAAGCGAGTAACTGCTCCTTATAAATACCCCAGGATAATCGAATTTGTGGAAGAACTCCCCAAGACCATAGGCGGCAAGATAAAACGGGCGCAGATAAGACAAAAGGACGGCGTTTTGCATAATTAATGTTCGGCAGAAAGAGCACAGGTCCTGTGTTCCCTATACTTATTAGCGGTTCTCAAAAGCGAGGAAGCAGCCGTTATGGCTGTCGACAGATTGAGGCACGCCGGACAAAGTTTTAACTTATCAAGAAAACTTTGACTACCAGGGTAACTCTATAAAATTAAGCTGAATATTACGTGCAGTAGAGAGCCTACAACCATTGCCAAGCCAAATATCAATCCGATGATCTGGAATTCTGTTTTGACTCCCAGCTCTTTCAACATCGTGAAAAACGAAGAGATACAGGGAGTGTAGAGGACCAGAAAAATACTGGCAATAATGAACTGCTGGGCCGTCAGGTGCAGCGGGGCAAGCAGGGCAATTGAAACATCTTTCCTCAGGAAACCCAACAGCATAATCGGGGCAATTTCCGGTGGCAGGCCCATAACCATTTCCACCGGCTTTTTTATTAGCTCGGTAAGGAATGCAATAACGCCGAAAAACTCTAGGATGTTCATTATCAGCACGCCCACTGCAATCATGGGGAATACCTCGGCAAAGTATTCCACAAGTCTGATGCGTAACTTACTGGCCATGAGCCCTACAGAGGGAACTCTAAAGGAAGGGAGTTCAGTAAAAAACTCTTCAGTGGTTCCCGGCAAAAACTTGTTAATCCCAACGTTCGTGGCAAAAGCCAGAATCAGGAGAAGCAGGAATATAAAGAGAACAACGGAGGTCCCATAATTCATTCCCAGCGAAACAATCATAGCCGTTTGGGGCAGACAGGGTGCGCTCATCAGAATCAATGCAATTGTGAGTATTTTTTCCCGTTGGTTATTTAATATCCGGGTTGACAGCAGGGCAGGAACTTTGCACCCCAGGCCTAACATTACGGGAATTGACGAATAGCCGTGGAGTCCCAGTCTGTGAAAAACATTATCAAGTACAACAGCCAGTCGTGGCAGGTACCCAATATCTTCCAGAAAGCCAAATACCAGATAAAAAGAGAAAAAATAGGGGAATACCAAAACCAATGCAATATAAAGGCCGCTGGTAAAGATTCCGAAGGATTCCAGGGGATCCATGCTGTATCCTACAAGGAGTCCTTGTATAAATTCTGAGGGGATTACCTTTACAAGATCCCAGATAAAGGGGGCATAGACATCCAAATAGAAGGGATCAAGGATGTAGTTGATCATACCTTCCCCCATGAAACGGACAACTACCAGAGTTGCCAGGAGTACCCCGATTGCGGTGATAATCCCGCCAATTGGGTGAAGGGTCAGGTCGCTCAAGCGTTCAATGATGGTGTGGTGTCTGTGTTCCAGCGTTTGTACCTGGTTCACAATGCTGCCGATTTGCTTCCAGTGATCTTCGGAATCGTATTTCAGGTTGCTGATACCTGCATTTTCAAGTGAGGCTACCAGTTTGGGAATACCCTGGTTGTACCGGGCGCTCACCGGGATTACGGGTACATTCAAAATTTTCTCCAGGGCAGCGGTATCAATTGTAATCCCATAGTGTTTTGTATCATCCCAAAAGTTCAAACATACCACCATGGGTTTGCCAAGCTGCAGGAGCTGCAGAGTCAGATTCAAATTCCTTTCCAGTTTTGTTGCGTCAACAACATTAATGATGATGTCGCTTTCCCTAATCAGCTGCAGAGCAGTCTCATCCGCTTCGGAAAAATGTTCAAGGGAGTACATGCCCGGTCCATCAATTAATTCGTACTCCCGGTTCTTATACTTAAACTTCCCTGTCATAATGTTGACTGTAGTCCCTGCATAATTTGCCGTTACCACGCCTGTTCCTGTAATACGGGAAAATACAAGGCTTTTTCCTACATTTGGGTTACCAATTAGCACAACTTTTTTCAACGTTTTTACCCCGATACTGTTTGATTAGTTTTGTCATTATTTATAGGCTCAACAATAATTCTCTGTGCCATTCCGTAGCCAATAGCAAACTGATTGTTGCCTATTTCAATGACTATGGGACCTTTCATCAGTGTGGCACTTTTCTTTAAAATTACTGTTCCAGGAATGATTTCCATAGCCTCAAGTTTTTTGTAAAACTGCTGTCCTCCCTGGAGATCAATAACTTTAGCCAGCTTACCGTTTTCAAGCTCGGTCAATTTTAAAAATGGGGCGTTCTGCCGTTTCATACTATTACCGTCCGTCTTTTTAATATTTTGGTCATAATTGATTTCAGACTTTACGTTATTATTTCTCTTAAACATAAAAAAACCACTTCCACAAATCCTTATTAACAATCAATATTATACAATAATAATAATCATTATCAACTAGGTTTTTCCTGAAAATACTACAGAAACATACAGAAAAATCCATAAATATAGTTTTTGTCAGTACAGTTATCCTATTTAGGCAGCCTAAAGATTTCCTCCGGTTTGCCATGAATAACTGGGACAATAAGAGGGTTTACAACAGAATTCAGGCTGGAAGGATATTTTTTTCCAGATACAAGACAGAAGCAGTGGATGTTGACATATGTTCAAAATAGGGTATACTAACAGTAAGGAACATATGTTCAAAATTGAAGGGAGGTTTATATATGCCACGGCCGCGTAAATGGAGGAGAGTTTGCGGTCTCCCAAACAGCGACATCTTTGGACCTCTTGACGTACAAAACGTTAACCAGGGACTGGTTATAATGACCGTTGAAGAATACGAAACTATCCGCCTGATTGACCTGGAGGGTCTTACCCAGGAAGAATGTGCCGAAAGCATGAATGTAGCCCGGACTACTGTCCAGCGTATTTATAACGATGCCCGCAGGAAACTGGCTCACTCATTGGTGAACGGTGCTGTCCTCAAAATTGAAGGCGGAAACTACAAGCTGTGTGATGAACCGGGGAGAACATGGTGTCACGGTCGCGGCCGGTGCCACAGGCACAGGGGCGGACGCAACTTCCCTGAGTAACAATGCCTGAGTTTTAACGACTAGTGAGAAAAGGCTTAAAATATTTCAAAAGGAGACCTGATAATGAAAATTGCCATCCCAGTGGAAAACAAATCACAGGATCCCAATGTTTGTCCCTTATTTGGACGGGCACCTTATTTTCTTATTTATGACACTGAAACAAGTGAAGCTTCTTTTTTGGATAACTCTGCCGCTGCCAGCCAGGGGGGAGCAGGTATCAAAGCAGCCCAGGCAGTTATTGATCAGGGTGCGGAAACTCTGCTTACTCCCCGTTGTGGACAAAATGCAGCGGAAGTTTTTAAGGCTGCCGGGATAAAAATCTATAAAACACAGGGGGATTCTTCCCGGGCAAACATTAAGGCTTTTGATGCCGGAGAATTGTCTTCCCTGGAGGATATTCACCCGGGCTTTCACGGCAGCGGGGGCAGATAAAATGAAGATTGCCATACTCAGCGGTAAAGGTGGTACCGGTAAAACCTTTATCTCTGTTAATCTTGCTGCAGCAGCCGATAAAGCCTGTTATATTGATTGTGATGTTGAAGAGCCTAACGGGCACCTGTTCTTCAAACCGGAGAACCTGGTTGAGGAAGAAGTGTCAGTAATAATTCCCCGAATTGACAAAGAACTGTGCCGGGGCTGCCGCAGGTGCGTGGATTTCTGCAGGTTTAATGCGCTGGCCTTTATTAAGGACAGCCCCCTGGTTTTCAAAGATATCTGCCATTCCTGCGGAGGTTGCATTCTTCTCTGCCCGGAAAAGGCTATCTCGGAAGAAAAAAAGATTATTGGCCGTATACAGACCGGCAGCTCCGAGAATGTTACAGTAAACACAGGGATTTTGAACACCGGTGAAGCTTCAGGTGTTCCTGTTATTGAAAAGTTGATCAACAAGGATAAAAAAGAGGACTTTACTGTTATTGACTGTCCCCCAGGCAGTTCCTGTGTGGTAATGGAAAGCATTAAGGATGCCGACTATTGTATTCTCGTTGCCGAGCCAACAGTATTTGGCGCCCATAACCTCGGTGCTATCAGCATTATTGATGGGGAATACGCAGTTGATGCTTATGCCTGTGAGGGTTGCGGCTTATGTGAAGCCTTATGTCCTGCTCAGGCAGTCTCACTGGAACCTCACGTTGCAGGAGAGCTGCGGCTGTACAACAATGACAGAGTATTTTCAACAGCGCAGCTGAAAATGGGCAGCGGTACCTCAGGCAAATTGGTAACTGAAGTGAAAAAACAGCTGCAGGAAGAAGTAGAGAATGGCGAACTGGCCATTATTGACGGTTCACCGGGAATTGGTTGCCCTGTAATTGCTTCCCTAAGCGGAGTTGATATGGTGCTGGTAGTTGCTGAACCTTCTCTTTCGGGTATCAGTGATATGGAGAGAATCATCAACACTGCTGAAAAATTTCAAACAAAAACTGCCGTCTGTGTAAACAAGTATGATACTAACCTGGAGGAAACAGCTAAAATCGAAGCTATCTGCAGGGAGCGGCAGATCCCTTATGCAGGAAAAATTCCTTTTGACCCGGAGGCAGTAAAAGCTGTCAATAACGGGCACAGTATCGTTGAAGTGGAATGTGCTGCCGGAGAGGCAGTAAGAAAGGTTTTTGATAAAACCATGGAATTGCTGAATGAATGAGGTTCGAATAAACACTATGAAAATGGAGGGAAAAAAGATGAAAATTGCTGTTGCCAGTGAAAAGGATATGGTTACCCAGCATTTTGGTCACTGCGAAAACTTCAACATCTTTGAAGTTAAGGAAGATCAAATTGTCAGTCATGAGATTTTAGCTAATCCCGGACATTCTCCCGGATTTTTACCCAATTACCTGTATGAAAAGGGTGTAAATGTCATAATTTCCGGAGGGATGGGCGGCAACGCAGTCAACCTTTTTAATGAAAGAGGTATTGAGGTGATAACAGGGGCTTCCGGAAGTTCAGAGGCAGCGGTTAAGAGCTATTTACAAGGACAATTAAAATCGTCTGGTTCAGTTTGTCATGAACACCAGCATCGTGGTGAATGCGGGCACTAGAAACGCGAAGTTCGTCAATAACCAAATGGGGGAGGGAGAAGAATGAAACCCTTTGACAGTTCGGCAAAATCCTATGATTCATGGTATGAAAGCAGGATGGGTGCTTTTGTGGACAGGGTGGAAACGGAACTGGCCTTTAGTCTTTTTCCCCATGAAAAAGGTATGAAGGTTCTTGATGTAGGTTGTGGAACCGGAAATCAGAGTATTAAACTTGCCCGTAAGGGAGTACTTGTAACTGGAATTGATATTTCTACCAAGATGCTGGAAATTGCCAAAGAGAAAGCCCGGGACGAAGGTCTTTCCGTTAATTTCAGGTTTATGGATGCTGAGAAGCTGGAATTTGAGGATGAGTTCTTTGATGGGGCAATTTCCATTACGGCTTTTGAGTTTTTACCGAAGCCTGAAAAAGTACTAAAAGAAATGTTTCGTGTGGTGAAAAAAGGCGGCAGTATTGTTGTTGGTACCATCAACAGGGACAGCAGTTGGGGCGAAATGTACATGAGTGAAAAATACCGTCAGGATTCTGTTTTCAAATACGCAGATTTAAAGTCCTTGGAAGATATGAAAAAGTGGTACCCGGAAAAGCTGGTAACCATTCGCCAGTCCCTGTTTATCCCTCCAAATGCTCCTGAAGAGGAAATAACTCCGGAGAGGGAAAAGGAACTGTCTGAAAGGACGAAAGGAGGCTTCATATGTGCCCTGTGGAAAAAGTAGCAGCTTGTGAGCTTTCTTTTCTGCCCATTCAAAGCGACAGCTATGGGGATGATGTTAGACGGGTAATAAGTTTGATTGAGGAGAGTGGTTTGGAATACACTGTCGGGGAGATGTCTACATTGGTCCGTGGGAACAGCGGGTCTGTTTTTGCTTTGTTGAACAGGATATATGATTCCCTGGATGAAACATGCAGCTTTGAAATGGTGGTCAAAATTTCCAACCTGTGCGGGTGCAAATTAAAAAGATAAATCCGTGAATCTAAGTTTCTTCCTTCCTTATTTAATAAAACAGAAATAGAAGTAATGGGGTTGTTGTTTATTCTGAACCACCTCCAATGGGGTGGTTTTCTTTTTGTTTTACGGCTTTTGATGGCCTTAATCTTTCGGTGCTGCCTTTGTGGCCTGCCCATAAATACTGGCAAAAGATGATATAATGTTAAGGATTGAAGATGTGGAAAGTAAAAATACAGGGAGTGTTTTGATGGACCAGGTTAGAGTTCGCTTTGCACCAAGCCCAACCGGTTACCTGCATATCGGCGGAGCCAGGACTGCTTTGTTTAACTGGTTGTTTGCCCGAAAAAACGGCGGCCGGTTGATTCTCCGTATTGAGGATACGGACAGGGAGAGATTAAAAGAGGATTCAGTAAATCAAATCCTTGAAAGTCTTAAATGGCTGGGTATTGATTGGGATGAGGGACCACAAAAAGGAGGGGACTATGGTCCCTACTACCAATCACAGAGGCAGGAATTTTATCAGGCAGCCGCTGAAAGCCTGCTTCAAAAGGGAAAAGCCTATTACTGTTTTTGCACAGAGGAAGAATTGGAAAGGGAGCGAGAAAGACAGCGCAGGGAATGCCTGCCCCTTCATTACAGCGGCAGGTGCCGCAATTTGTCCCATGATGAAGTCCGGGAACGGCTGGAGCAGGGGCAGAAATATGTTGTGCGCATAAAATGGCCCGAGACCGGCCAGATTGTTGTCAATGATATGATCCGGGGGCCGGTTACCTTTCAAAATGAACAGATTGATGACTTTGTGATTATGAAATCAAACGGTTGGCCGGCATATAATTTTGCTTGTGCAGTCGATGACCATGCTATGGAGATTACCCATGTTATCAGGGCTGAGGATCACTTAACAAATACCCCTAAACAGCAGTTTATCTATGAAGCCTTGAACTACCGGGTTCCGCAATTTGCCCACTTGTCCATGATTCTTGCCCCTGACCGCAGTAAGCTGAGCAAACGCCACGGAGCAACATCTGTCAGCGAATTTAAGGAAATGGGCTGCCTCCCGGAAGCCATTATCAATTACCTGACTCTCCTGGGATGGTCTCCTCCAGGGGAAGAAAAGGAGATCATTTCGCCGGAGGAGGCGATAAAGCTCTTTTCTCTCGATAAAGTTTCCAAGACTGCGGCAGTGTACGACATTCAAAAACTTTTCTGGCTAAACGGCCACTATATAAGGAATTATGACATGGAGGAACTTACCTCCCAGGCGGTACCCTTTTTTATCCGGGAAGGGATAATAAGCCAATCCGAGGCAGAGCAAAACCGTGAATATATCCTGTCAGTCATAGAAGCCGTCAGGGAAAGGGTAAAAACTCTCCAGGAACTTCCTGAAACCTGCCGTTATTTCTTTGAGGACGTAACTGATTATGATGAGAAGGGAAAGAAAAAGCACTTCACAAAAGAAGGGGTTGAAAACCTGCTTTCTCAAGGTAAAGAGCGTCTTGCCCAAGTTCAAGACTTCACTGTGGAAAATACAGAAAAGGCCTATCGGGATTTGATTGAAGAATTGAATATTAAGGGTGGGCAGATTATTCATCCGACACGGTTGGCTTTAACAGGACGTACAGCAGGTCCCGGCTTATTTGATGTCATGGCCTTGTTAGGAAAGGAAAGGTGTTTGAAGCGCCTTCTAAAGGCGATTGAGTTTATTAAAACATATAAGGGGGAGGAGAACATTAAGTAGATTCTGGTTGTTTGCCTGCGCAAAATGTCCGGTACTGCAAACACACTGCGGCACATTTAGACTTGTTTTTGCGGAAGGCTTCTTCTATAATAAACTTGTTGTTTTTCTGGATCAGTTATTATTTTATTTGATTTTTGAACCAGTACCATGTTATAATAATTGCCTCGGAAACAAAATGGCCCCATAGTCAAGCGGTTCAAGACGCCGCCCTCTCACGGCGGAAACAGGGGTTCGATTCCCCTTGGGGCTACCAGATGAATTTCAAGCCGGCTGTATAAGCCGGTTTTTGGATGTTTGAACCTGTTGAAAAAATAACTGTATCCCTATATAATCTTATGTAGCGTCTTTCTGTTTTTTGGGAGTACGGTTTTTTTGAAAAAATAATCACCTTGTAGTGTGGTAGAACGGGAGGAATGGTTAATGCCAATTACTGAGATATTGTCGAGGAACGCAGAGCTGTATGGTGATGAACTTTGCCTTACTGAAATCAACATGGATCTCCAGGAAAAACATAATGTAACCTGGCTTGAATACGAATTGATAGAAAACAACCCGGCAGGCGAATATCGGAGAGATATGACCTGGCGCGTTTTTGATGAAAAGGCTAACCGCTGGGCAAACCTGCTGATAAAAAGAGGCATTAAAAAAGGGGATAAGGTAGCTATTCTTCTGATGAATTGTCTGGAATGGCTGCCTATTTATTTTGGAATATTAAAAACCGGTGCTGTGGCAGTACCGTTAAACTTCCGCTATACTGCAGAGGAAATTCAATACTGTTTGGATTTATCCGATGCCACTGCTTTGATTTTCGGACCTGAGTTCATCGACCGGATGGAAGCAATTTATCGCCAGATTCCTAAAGTAAAGCTGCTTTTTTTCGCAGGTGAAAACCGGCCCCTCTTTGCAGAAAGTTATGACCGGCTTACTGCAAACTGTCCTTCTGAAGCCCCGCAGGTCAAACTTTCGGACGATGACGATGCCGCGATATATTTCTCTTCGGGAACTACCGGCTTTCCGAAAGCAATTCTGCATACCCACCGGAGCCTGATGTGGGCATGTATAACTGAAAACAAGCACCACGGTCAGACCAGGGAAGACAATTTTCTTTGTATCCCTCCTCTGTACCATACCGGAGCCAAAATGCACTGGTTCGGCAGCCTCCTTGCGGGAAGTAAAGCCGTACTGCTCCGTGGGGTTAAACCGGAATGGATACTTAAGACTGTTTCTGAAGAGAAGATTACTATTGTCTGGCTCCTGGTTCCCTGGGCACAGGACATTTTGGATGCCATTGAAAGAGGAGATGTAAGACTGGAAGACTACGAGCTTTCCCAGTGGAGGCTGATGCATATCGGTGCCCAGCCGGTGCCACCCAGCCTGATTCGCCGCTGGAAAAAGTACTTCCCCCATCATCTTTACGATACAAACTATGGTTTGAGCGAATCAACCGGTCCCGGGTGTGTTCACTTAGGTATTGAGAATATTCATAAGGTAGGTGCAATAGGGAAACCGGGCTACGGCTGGGAAGCCAGGATTATCGACAATGAAGGGCGGAATGTACCTCAGGGACAGGTTGGCGAGTTAGCCGTCAAGGGGCATGGTGTGATGAAGTGCTATTACAACGACCCGGAAGCTACTGCTGCGGTGTTAAAGGATGGCTGGTTATTGACCGGGGACATGGCCCGGATGGACGAAGACGGGTTTATTTACCTGGTTGACAGGAAAAAAGATGTGATTATCAGCGGTGGGGAGAATATATATCCGGTGCAAATCGAGGATTTTCTCCGGGCTCATGAGGCCGTCAAGGATGTAGCGGTTATTGGACTGCCTGACAAACGTCTGGGGGAAATAGCCGCTGCCATTATAGAGTTAAAACCCGGCAGAAAGTGTACTGAGGGGGAAATAAAGGCCTTTTGTGCCCCGTTGCCCCGTTACAAACGGCCCAGGAAAGTAATTTTTGATAAGGTTCCCCGCAATCCTACCGGAAAAATTGAAAAGCCCCGTCTGAGGGAAAAATACGGGGCATCAGCTATTGTCGCCGCCCAAACAGAGGTGCTGAGTGCAGGGG
>LFTO01000016.1:0-28611 GCA_001513335.1 Clostridiales bacterium DTU086
ATGTGACTGTCTGGGAAGCACGTGCTACAGTTATTTCATGTTCTTCAAGGGGCTGGCGCAGAGCTTCAATCACATCCCGGTGAAACTCGGGAAACTCGTCCATAAAAAGAATGCCGTGAGTTGCCAGGCTTATTTCTCCGGGTTTAGGGTACTGGCCTCCCCCAACAATACTGGATGTAGATGAGGAATGGTGAGGTGACCTAAAAGGACGGAAATTGATGATGCCTGTATCCGATTTCAGCATTCCGGCAATACTGTAGATCCGTGTAATGTCAATTGCCTCTTCTGTTGAAATAGGGGGGAGGATACCCGGGAGCCTCCGGGCAAGCATGGTTTTTCCCGACCC
This sequence comes from Clostridiales bacterium DTU086, assembly GCA_001513335.1. Taxonomy (GTDB): domain Bacteria; phylum Bacillota; class DTU086; order DTU086; family DTU086; genus DTU086. The sequence continues at coordinate 347 of LFTO01000016.1, forward strand.
GGGGGGTCCCATCATCAATATGTTGTGGTTTCCTGCAGCTGCAATTTCCAGGGCTCTCTTGGCGCTTTCCTGGCCTTTAACTTCAGACATATCCGGGTATACCTGATTAATCTTTGCTGCAGCAAGCATTTGGTCCGGGTTAAAGTCAATTAAATCTATAACCTTTTCCTTGTTTAGAATTGCCACCAAATCAGCCAGGTTATCAGGTGCTGTTATCCGCAGGTTTTTGGCCAGGGCGGCCTCACGGCAGTTTTCCGGTGGAACCACCAGAAGTGCACCGGGTATTTTTTCCTGGAGCCCTAAAGCCATGGGCAGTACCCCGCTAGCTTTTCTCAATTCCCCCTGGAGAGAAAGCTCCCCCAGCAAAAAAACACCTTTTAAGCTATCAAGAGGTATTTGTTCCGAGGCTGCCAGGATACCTACAGCAATAGGGAGGTCAAAATGGGAACCGATTTTTTTGATGTCAGCCGGGGCCAGGTTAACTGTAATTCTGCTTAAAGGGAAGGTGAACCCGGAATTTTTTACTGCTGCACGCACCCGGTCCTTTGATTCCTTTACTGCTGCATCCGGCAGTCCACAGATGAAGAATCCGGGAAGCCCTTGAGACACATCAACCTCAACCTGCACCATGTCTCCTTCAACTCCTCTGGTGCAGCAGCTTCCAACCGTTGCAATCATATTAACCGTCTCCTTAAGCACTTTGTGTTTCTTTTCCTGGTATTAAACTCTTCCAAAATATCTTTGTATTTAGTAAATATTTCTCTAAAATTGCAGAAATTCCCTCCTCCAAAATTCCATAAGGAATAATCTTACCGTTTTTGAGGTGACAATAAAGCAAACCGAAATTTTCATTTGGCTTTCTCGGAAAATAGTGGGAGTACAAGGGAAAGACAAAAGGCGAGGAAAAAAATTACGTACTTTTATTTAAGGGCGGAGAGAAAATGGGCAGCTATAATGTAGTTGTGAAGGGTAAGACACTGGAATTAACCAATCTGGAGAAGGAATTTTGGCCGGAAAAGGGTTTTTCAAAAGGTGACTTGATAAAGTATTATTTCGAGGTGTCTCCTTGGATACTTCCACATCTCAGGGACAGGCCTATCGTGATGAAAAGGTATCCCGACGGAATTGAGGGAAAGTCTTTTTACCAGAAGCGCTGCCCGGAGCATGCTCCCCCGTGGTTGGATACTATTCTTGTAAAGGGCAGTGAAGAGAGCATAAATTATTGCCTGTGTAATGATGAAGCAGCATTAGTTTGGTTGATCAACCAGGGTTGCATCGAATTACATCCATGGCTTTCCAGTGTCGGGAGCCTGTCCGAACCCGATTTTATGGTGCTGGATTTAGATCCTTCAGAGGGAGTAGTTTTTTCTCAAGTTATTGAGGTAGCCTTGGCAGTAAAAGGATGTCTCGACCTTTGCGGCTTAAAGGGGTATCCAAAAACTTCAGGTGCTTCCGGAATTCACATTTACATTCCCCTAAAGAGGGGATACAGTTATGCCGAGGTAAGAGAGGCAGCAAAAATTATTGCTGAACTGGTATGTGCCCAATTACCCACTCTGGCTACAATTGAGAGAACTGTACGGAACAGAGCGGGAAAGGTTTATGTGGACTACCTGCAGAATGGGGAAGGGAAGACTATTGCCTCCGTTTACAGTGTCCGGCCGGTTCCTGCCGCCTCTGTTTCTATGCCCCTGTTATGGGAAGAGATAGAAACAGGGGGAATTATGCCTGCTATGTTTACTATTGAGTCTGTTAGGCAAAGACTTGAGGAGAAGGACGATATTTTTTCTCCTGTACTGGAAGAAAAGTATTCGTTAAACCGCCTTTTAAAAGAAAAAGGGACCTATTAACGGGGTGATAGCAGGAAAACTTTAATATTGGAAGAAATCAGTGTTAATTAATGTAAAAACCCGGGAGTGACAAAAGTGTCTTTGCCGGAGGAGGCATATGTTGCTGCCTTAAGTTCTATCTATGGTTTTGGTTATAAAACCGTATCTTCTTTTATTAAGTGTTTTGGAAGTGCAGGTGCCGTTTGGAAAGCACCGGAAGGGGAGTTGAAGAGCAGAGGGTATTCCGAAGCCCTTGTTGAACGGTTTATTAGCGAACGAAAAAAAATAAATGTGGGAAAAATGTTCGAAGACATTCAGGGCCAGGGGGTTACCCTTTTGAATATTTTTGAGGGTGAATATCCCCGTGAGCTGAAACTGGTAGCTAATCCACCGGTTTTGTTATATGTGAAAGGAGTTTTGCCCAGGGACTGCTTAATGAAGATTGCTGTGGTAGGGACAAGGAGGCCAACAGTGTATGGAACAAAATTTGCCCGAAAAATTGCGTCCGACCTTGCCCGCCAGAACATTTGCATAGTAAGCGGTATGGCCAGGGGGATAGACACCTCTGCCCACAAGGGGGCAATAGACGTTGGCGGCCGGACCCTTGCCGTATTGGGGTGCGGTGTTGATGTGGTATACCCTACAGAAAACAGGAAGCTTGCCTTAGAGATTCAGGAACACGGAGCCCTAATTTCCGAGTTTCCACTGGGAACTCCTCCTGATAAGAAGAATTTCCCCGCCAGGAACAGAATAATCAGCGGTTTGTCCAGTGGGGTAGTTGTTGTGGAGGCTCCGGCGAGAAGCGGTGCACTGATTACGGCAGATTTTGCTTTGGACCAGGGCAGGGAAGTATTTGCGGTACCCGGTCCTGTTACTTCTAAGAACAGTGAGGGGTGTAACCGTCTAATCAAGGATGGAGCCAAACTGGTTGAGGATGTAAAGGATATTCTTGAAGATTTATGGGATGTTTCTACTGCAGAGGTTATGACGGCAACAAGATTACAGAAGCCGGATCAAGAATTTAATCTTGACCGCAAAACAAAAGAAATACTGTCTCTCCTTAAGGGGGGGCCGGTTTTTCCGGATGATTTATGTACTCACGCTGGATTGTCGCCGGCAGAATTGAATATAGTAATTACGAAACTGGAACTGAATGGACTTGTTGCCAAGTCCGGGGGAAGGATTTTCGCCGTAGATAATAATTAGTGCGTAGCTATGAGGTGAAGGCTGTGGGACGAGTACTGGTAATTGTTGAATCGCCGACAAAGGCCAAGACGATCAAGAGGTTTTTAGGCAGGAACTATTCTGTAAAATCCAGCATGGGGCACATTAGGGACCTGCCCAAAAGTCAGTTGGGAGTTAATGTTGAGAACGATTTTGAGGTTAAATACATTACCATCCGGGGGAAAGGCAGTGTATTAAAAGAGATAAGGAGTGAAGCAAAAAAGAGCACCAAAGTACTGCTGGGCACTGACCCGGACAGGGAAGGTGAAGCTATAGCCTGGCATTTGCATAATGCCCTGAATCTGGATGAAGAAGTGCCATGCAGGATTCAGTTCAATGAAATTACCAAGGCGGCCATTAAAAAAGCCGTTGCCGAGCCGCAAACTATCGATTACCCAAAAGTGGATGCTCAGCAGGCCAGGCGTGTTCTGGACCGCCTTGTAGGGTATAATTTAAGCCCCTTATTATGGAAGAAAGTTCGTAAGGGACTGAGTGCGGGAAGAGTTCAGTCTGTTGCTGTAAAAATGGTTTTAGACAGGGAGAGGGAGATACAGGATTTTGAACCTGAAGAATACTGGAGCCTTACAGCGGTATTAAAAAAGGGAAAAAACGAGTTTGAGGCCAAACTTGCACAGAAAAATAACAAGAAAATTATAATTGAAAACGAGGAGCAGATGCAGGGTATTCTTGAAGAAATAAAAAAGGCTGCTTTTTCCGTAAAGGAGGTAAAAAGAAGAAAAAGGAACCGGAAGCCCCTGCCGCCGCTGGTAACAAGTACTCTCCAACAGGAGGCCTACCGGAGGTATAATTTTACCGCCAGGAAAACTATGGTAATTGCTCAGCAGCTTTACGAAGGAATTGACCTGGGGAATAAGCAGGGGGCTGTTGGATTAATTTCCTATATCAGAACCGATTCTACGAGGATTTCTGACGAGGCCAGGGCAAGGTGTAATGCTTTTATTGCTGAAAAATTCGGAAAAGAATATCTGCCTGACAAGCCTAACATTTATGGCAGTCCTAAGAAAGCACAGGAAGCTCACGAGGCAATTCGGCCCACTTCCCCCGAACTGGAACCTGAGCAAATTAAGGGGGCTTTGTCCCGGGATCAGTACAAGCTCTATACTTTAATCTGGGAGAGATTTGTTGCCAGCCAGATGGCACCTGCAGTTTTGAAAACGACCCTGGTTGATATTGTTGCTGGAGATTATATTTTTCGGGCAACCGGTTCCACTGTGGATTTTGCCGGGTTTCTCAGGCTGTTTTTTGATCGGAAAAGCAAAGGCGTCTCAGATGTTGTGGAGACCCTTCTCCCCCAGTTGGAAGAAGGGGATGTGCTTAATGTTAAGGACCTAAATCCCAAACAGCATTTTACCCAACCCCCACCCAGGTATACTGAAGCCAGCCTTGTAAAGGCTCTTGAGGATTTGGGGATTGGTAGGCCAAGTACTTACGCTCCTATAATCGAGACTATAGTTTCCAGGGGATATGTGGTTAGGGAAGATAAACAGTTTTATCCCACTGAGCTGGGCACTGTAGTGATTGACCTGCTGGATGATTACTTCAAAGATATTCTTGATGTAGAATTTACTGCTAACCTGGAAAATCAGCTTGACCGGATTGAAGCTGGAGAATTGGAGTGGAAAGAAGTAATCAGGGAATTTTACCAACCCTTCAGCCAGGTTCTGCAAAAAGCTGAAGAGGAAATCGGGGAAATAGAGATTGATGATGAGGTCACTGATAAGGTTTGCGAAAAATGCGGCAGGAACATGGTAGTAAAGTACGGAAGATATGGAAAATTTTTGGCCTGTCCGGGCTTCCCGGACTGCAGAAACGCCAAGCCTTTTCTGGAGGAAATTGGAGTAAGCTGCCCCCTTTGCGGCGGGGAAATAGTCCTGCGCAGGAGCAAGAAAGGCCGTAAATTTTATGGATGCAGCAGTTTTCCCGAGTGTGAGTATATCTCCTGGAATAAACCTTCAAATACTTCATGTCCGGAATGCGGTACCAGGCTTGTGGAAAAAGCCGCAAAAAACAAGGATCTTAAACTGGTTTGTCCAAACGACAAATGTCATTATGAGTTTGTGCCTCCCCAGGAAGAAGCCGGAGGCAAATCATAATTCTTTGCTGAAAGAGGAATCTAATTGAGCCAGGAAAAAGTAGTTGTAATTGGCGGCGGCCTTGCCGGAAGTGAAGCTGCCTGGTATCTTGCAAACAGCGGGATTCCAGTGGAAATTTGGGAAATGCGACCGGAAAAACAGACCCCGGCTCACCGGACAGGGTACCTGGGAGAATTGGTCTGCAGTAATTCCCTTAAAACGGAAGCCTTAGATAATGCCTCGGGATTGCTGAAGGAAGAAATGGCAATGCTGAGTTCTCTGGTGATTCAGTGCGCGCGGAAAAGCCGTGTCCCTGCGGGAGGCGCCCTTGCGGTTGACCGGGAAGACTTCGCCAGGCAGGTAACACAAGCACTGGAGAGACACCCTAATGTAACGATAATTCGCAGGGAAGCAGATGAGATTCCTTCAGGCCCTGTAATTATCGCTACCGGTCCTTTGAGTTCTGAGACAATAAGTGGCGCTATTTCCTCTATGACCGGAGAGGAAAACCTGTATTTCTATGATGCAGCAGCTCCAATAGTAACGGCAGAGAGCATCGACTTTTCCAAGGCTTTTGCCGCTTCACGGTACGGGAAAGGTCAGGGGGATTACCTGAACTGTCCCATGACGAAAGAAGAGTACAATGATTTTTACGCAGCTTTACTTTCTGCTGAAAGGCACCCACTCCATGAATTTGAAAAGGAAGTATTTTTTGAAGGCTGTATGCCTATAGAGGTAATGGCGGCCAGGGGTGAACAGACACTTCTTTTTGGTCCATTGAAGCCTGTTGGGCTTATTGATCCCAGGACAGGGCAGCAGCCTTACAGTGTTGTTCAGCTGCGCCAGGACAACAAGGAGGGGACACTTTTTAATCTTGTTGGCTTCCAGACTAATTTGAAATGGCCGGAACAGAAACGGGTGTTCTCCATGATACCCGCCTTAAGAAATGCTGAATTTGTAAGATACGGAGTTATGCACAGGAATACCTTTATCAATTCACCGAAGCTCTTAAATTCGAACCTGCAGGTGATCCGTCAGCCTAACGTTTTTATGGCCGGGCAGATTACCGGCGTTGAGGGGTATGTGGAGTCAGCGGCAGCAGGAATTGTGGCAGCAATAGGTGTGGACAGGCTGGTCAAAGGGCAGGAGCCTGTCTCATTCCCCCGTGAAACAGCTATTGGTTCCCTTTGCAGCTACATTACTACACCCAACAGCCATTTTCAGCCCATGAACGTTAATTTCGGCCTCCTTCCACCCCTGGAACAAAGGGTGCGCAGCAAAAAGCAGCGTAACCGGCTGCTTTCGGAAAGAGCTTTGGATAAAATGAAAGCATTTATTAGACAGCATAGTATTGCCCCAAATTAAGGATTATGATAGCATTATTCCTTAGGCAGTGAGAATTAAGATGACAGGAAACTATACCCAAATAACCAGTCGTTTTTTGCAGTATCTGGAGGTTGAACGCAATCTTTCGGCGAATACCGTGCGTTCATACAATATTGACCTGCAGCAATTTTTCCAATATGTTTCCGGGCAGGAGATTTCTTCAGTAAGAGACATAGACCATCTTTTTATCAGAGAGTACCTTGCTGTATTACAAAAGGACGAATATCAGAAAAGAACGGTAGCCAGAAAACTCTCCAGTCTGCGCAGTTTTTTTAAATATGCATATAGAAACGGTGAAATAGAAGTAAACCCTATGGAAAAGGTTACCTCTCCCAAGCTGGGAAAAAAGCTTCCTTCTTTTCTCTACGTAGAGTCTGTTGAGATGCTTTTGAAGGCGCCTGATATTTCACCTGCAGGAATCAGGGATAAAGCTTTGCTGGAAGTCCTGTATGCCTCAGGTATGCGGGTGGGAGAGCTGGAACAGCTGAATTGTTCTGCTATTGATTTCGAAAATGCCCAAGCTGTGGTTATCGGTAAAGGTAATAAGGAAAGGATAGTTCCTTTAGGGTCATATTCTGTTTCTGCACTAAAAGAGTATTTGCAGAAAGTAAGGCCTGTATATGCTGCCAGGGTTACTGCGGATAAAGACAGGGATGCGCTGTTTTTGAGTCAGAAAGGTACTCGCTTATCCAGCAGAGGGATTCGCTGGCTGGTTAAAAAGTATGTTGAAAAGGCATCCCTGCAGTCCGGGATAAGCCCCCATTCATTACGGCATTCTTTCGCCACACATCTCCTGGAGCAGGGGGCCGATCTGCGAGCTGTACAGGAATTGCTGGGACACAGCAGCCTTTCTACTACTCAAATATATACCCATGTCAGCAGGAAAAGGCTTAAAGATATATACGATCGCTGTCATCCCAGGGCGTGAGGAGGAAAGACTATGTTTAGTGCAACCACAATTCTGGGTGTTATCAAAGATGGGGAAGTGGCTGTTGGCGGTGACGGTCAGGTTACTATGAGCTCCAATAATACTGTTATGAAACATAATGCCTGTAAAGTCAGACGTTTATATAACGGTAAAGTAATTGCCGGATTCGCAGGTTCAGTTGCAGACGCTTTTACGCTCTTTGAAAGATTCGAGGGTAAACTGGAAGAACACCGGGGTAACCTCCAAAGGGCTGCTGTGGAACTAGCCAAAGACTGGCGTACCGACAAAATGCTCAGACGTTTGGAGGCATTGCTAATTGTAGCGGGTAAGTCAGAAATATATATAATATCCGGTACCGGGGAGATCATTGAACCCGACAACGGGATAGCGGCAATCGGTTCTGGAGGCCCTTATGCACAGGCAGCGGCAACGGCTCTAATATCTCATACGGATCTGTCAGCCAAGGAAGTTGTTAAAGAGGCTTTAAAAATTGCTGCTTCTATTTGTATATATACAAATGAAAATATTTTAGTGGAAACCTTATAGCGAGTTCCCTTTCAGGTGTATAGTTTTTGTGCTGCAGGGAGGAGATATTGTGGAGGAATTAACCCCAAAGCAGATAGTAAAGGAACTTGACAAGTATATTGTAGGACAGAAAGAAGCAAAAAAGTGTGTTGCTGTTGCCCTGCGCAACCGGTTCAGAAGAAGACTCCTTCCTGAGGATATCAGGGAGGAAGTGGCTCCTAAGAATATTATTATGATAGGTCCAACCGGTGTAGGGAAAACGGAAATTGCCAGAAGGCTGGCGAAAATGGTTAAAGCGCCTTTTATCAAGGTAGAAGCCACAAAGTTCACCGAGGTTGGATATGTAGGTCGCGACGTTGATTCAATGATTCGCGATTTGGTTGAAACTGCAGTGCGGATGGTAAGGGCAGAAAAAATGGAAGAAGTAATGGCCAAGGCCGAAAAAGAAGCAGAAAACCGGTTGGTTGAAATTTTGGTACCTTACCCAAGGAAAACCCGCGGGTCAAAAAACCCTTTGGAAATATTTCTTGCTCAGACTCAACCCCAAACCGGGGAAGATGAAAGTTGGAAGGAAAAAACGAAGCGGGTGGATGATGAACGGGCAATTATCAGGGAAAAACTGAGGAGAGAAGAGCTCGAGGATGAGATTGTGGAAATTGAGGTTGAAGACACCAGTATTCCGATGTTTGAGGTTCTTTCAGATTCAGGAATGGAGCAAATGGGTGTAAATTTTCAGGAAATGTTTGGAAGTATGTTTCCCAAAAAGACTAAAAGGCGTAAAGTATCAGTTAGAGACGCCCGCAATATCTTAAGACAGCAGGAAGCCGAAAAATTAATTGATATGGAAGAAGTAAAAGCCTTAGCAGTTAAGCGGGCGGAGGAAACAGGGATTATTTTCCTGGATGAAATCGATAAAATTTGCGGCTCCGGTGCTCATCACGGGCCTGATGTATCCAGGGAAGGAGTACAAAGGGATATACTGCCTATTGTTGAAGGGTCAACTGTAATGACTAAGTACGGGCCTGTAAAAAGTGACCATATATTATTCATTGCCGCAGGAGCCTTTCATACTTCCAAACCCTCTGATTTAATTCCTGAACTGCAGGGGAGATTTCCTATTCGTGTAGAATTAAAAAGCTTGGAAAAAGAGGATTTTCGTCAAATATTAACGGAGCCGGCAAATTCACTGATAAAACTATACTCATCTCTCCTGGAAACAGAAGGGCACAAAGTAGTTTTTACCGATGATGCTGTTGATGAAATCGCCAGGATAGCTCATGAGATTAATTCCCAAACTGAAAATATCGGGGCCCGGCGCCTCCATACTGTATTTGAAAAACTATTTGAAGATCTCTTTTTTGAAGCCTCGGAACTTTCTCCCCAACAATTCGTGATAGACCGGGATTATGTTAACGGGAAACTGGGAGGAATTTTGGAAAGTAAGGATTTGGCGAGGTATATTTTGTAAACTTTTTTAGGGGGACAGGCATGAAAACACTACTTGAAAAAACTCGAAGCATTAATCGTCAACTGCAAAAATCCGGTGGTAAACCTGTAGATTTTGATGAAATAGCAGCAGTTTTAAGGGATATGATTGAAGCCAACTGCTATATTGTTGGACGCAGGGGCAAGATTTTGGGTTACGCTCTTATAGACGGGTTTACCTGTGACATTATGGAAGACATTGTGTATAACAGGTCGCGTTTTCCTGACGACTACAATCAGGAACTGCTGCGTTCTGACGAAACCAGGTCAAATATTACAAATGAAAACGATGTTTGCATTTTCAGTGAGAGGCAGTGTATCTTTTGCAATAAACTTGTTACCACCGTACCTATTGCCGGGGGCGGCCAAAGGTTGGGTACTTTGGTACTGGCTAAGTTTGACATTAAATTTACTGATGCTGACCTGGTATTGGCAGAGTATGGGGCAACAGTTGTTGGCATGGAAATATTAAGATCAAGAGCGGACCAGGCTGAGGAAGAAGCTCGAAAAAGAGCTGCAGTTCATGTTGCCCTGGATACTTTGTCCTATTCTGAACTTGAGGCAGTCGACCATATTTTTGGTGAGCTTAAAGGTACTGAAGGTGTATTAATAGCCAGCAAGATTGCTGATCGTGTTGGTATTACCCGGTCAGTCATTGTTAATGCCCTGAGGAAATTTGAAAGCGCAGGGGTTATTGAGACCAAGTCTCTTGGAATGAAAGGGACTTACATTCACGTATTAAACGACATCCTTTTAGAGGAACTGGAAAAGCTTCGCGGGCGCTAATTTTTTGGGTATACTTAGCTGTTTTGCTGGAAAAGCTGAAAGTGATTAAAATGTTGCTAAACATTACAATATATGCTATACTTGCGTTTGGCAAAAACACACGTATATTCACGCAGGAGTGGTGCTGCAGTAGCAGTTTTTCTTCTGTGCAATCGTGAGGTACGGAGGCTAAACCAAAAAAGGAGGATTTAGTTAATGGCTGTAATTTCAATGAAGCAGCTGCTGGAGGCCGGTGTCCATTTTGGCCATCAAACTCGTCGCTGGAATCCCAAAATGGCCCAGTATATCTTCACTGAAAGAAACGGGATCTATATTATAGACCTGCAAAAAACTGTGAAGATGGTTGAAGAAGCTTACAATTTTGTCAGGAACACAGTAAGCGAAGGCAATACCATTTTATTTGTTGGTACAAAAAAGCAGGCTCAGGAATCAATTAAAGAGGAAGCTGAAAGGTGCGGAATGTTTTATGTCAACCAGAGATGGCTGGGGGGAATGCTGACAAACTTCCAAACCATTCGAAAAAGGGTTCAGCGTTTGAGAGAATTGGAGGAAATGGAAGCCAACAACACCTTTGAGGTTCTCCCTAAGAAAGAGGTTTCCAGGCTCCTGGGCGAAAAACAGAAACTGGAGAGATTTCTTGGTGGAATAAAGGAAATGGACAAACTTCCCGGTGCTTTGTTTGTAGTTGACCCTCGTAAGGAAAGAATAGCGGTCAAGGAAGCCCAAATTCTCAATATTCCTATTATTGCTATTGTGGATACAAACTGTGATCCCGACGAGATCGACTATGTTATTCCGGGAAATGACGATGCTATTCGAGCTGTTAAACTTTTGACAAATAAAATTGCTGATGCGGTTATCGAAGGAAATCAACAAGACGTTGAAGAGGAAGCTGAAGGGCAGTAAACTATAAGGCCCGGCAGGGGTCTATTGACTCCTGCTTTTTTGATAAATCATTTATTTTACCCAAAAGGGAGGTATATTGGTGGTTAGTGCTGCGGATGTCAGAAATCTTAGAGAAAAAACCGGGGCCGGAATGATGGACTGCAAGAAAGCCTTAGTGGAGGCTGACGGAGACTTTGAAAAAGCAGTCGATATTCTTAGAGAAAAAGGGTTAGCCAAAGCGGCCAAAAAAGCTGGCCGTGTGGCAAGTGAAGGTTTGGTAGTATCGTATATCCATGGCAACGGAAAAATAGGGGTGCTTCTTGAGGTTAACTGTGAGACAGATTTCGTGGCCAGAAATGAGGAGTTTGCGTCTTTGTGTCATGATATTGCCATGCAGGTAGCAGCTGCGAACCCGGAATATGTTTCCAGGGATGAGATTCCCCAGGAAGTGCTGGAAAGAGAGAAATCTGTTTTGAAAGCCCAAGCTCTCAATGAAGGCAAGCCTGAGCATATTGTTGAAAAAATGGTTGAGGGTAGAATGGAAAAGTATTTTCAGGAAGTATGTCTTTTGGATCAGTCATTTATCAAAGACCAGGATGTCAACGTACAGCATGTTGTTAAAGATGCTATTGCCAAGCTTGGAGAGAACATTACCGTTAGACGTTTTGCCAGATTTGTATTGGGAGAAGGAATTGAAAAAGAGGAAAGTAATCTAGCCCAGGAAGTGGCCGATATGGCCAAGAAGTAGTTTTGGGAAAGTATTTTTTCGGCAAATACATTTTTTCTCTGGAGGGTGCCTCGTAGTGAGAAAGCCCAAGTATGGGAGAATAGTGTTGAAACTGAGTGGTGAAGCGCTGGCTGGAGAAAGGGGCTGGGGTATTGATTCAGAAACCCTAAGTTCAATTGCAGCCCAGGTAAAGGAAATTAAGTCCTATGATGTTGATATTGCTATTGTCGTAGGGGGAGGAAATATCTGGCGCGGTGTAAGGGGCAGTGCTAAAGGAATGGACAGGGCTACAGCCGACTATATGGGCATGCTGGCAACTGTGATGAATTCCCTTGCCCTTCAGGATGCTCTTGAACGAACCGGCGTAGATACCCGGGTTCAGACAGCTATTGAAATGCGCCAGATTGCTGAGCCCTATATTCGCAGGAGGGCCATACGCCACCTGGAAAAAGGCAGGGTAGTAATTTTTGCTGCCGGAACAGGCAACCCATACTTTTCTACTGATACTACAGCGGCACTGAGAGCTGCTGAAATTGAAGCAGAAGTCATATTAATGGCCAAAAAAGTTGATGGTGTATACGATTCTGATCCTGTAACTCACCCCAATGCTAAAATATTTAAGGACTTGGGATATATTGAGGTTTTGAATATGGGGTTGGAAGTAATGGACTCAACTGCTGCTTCTTTATGTATGGACAATCAAATACCGATAATCGTTTTTAATTTAAAGACAGAGGGCAATATTCTTAAGGTAGTTTTGGGAGAAAAAATTGGAACTTATGTTGGGAGGGTTCCAAAGGATGAGTGAAGAGATTATTACTGTTTCAAAAGAAAAAATGGAAAAAACGGTTCAGAGCCTGAGCAGGGAACTGGCCACTGTGAGAGCCGGAAGGGCAAATCCTGCACTGCTGGATAAGGTTGTGGTAGATTATTACGGTACTCCTACACCGCTAAACCAGCTGTCAAATATTTCTGCTCCGGAGCCTCGGCTGCTTGTTGTTCAGCCCTGGGACAAGTCCGCTATTGGCACTATTGAAAAGGCAATTCTCAAATCTGATTTAGGCTTGACACCTAATAGTGATGGTAATATCATAAGGATAGCCATTCCACAGTTAACTGAGGAACGCCGGAGAGACTTGGTTAAGCTTGTAAAGAAAATGGCTGAGGAATCCAGAGTCGCTGTTAGGAATATCCGCAGGGATGCTAATGACGAAATTAAACGTATGGAAAAGTCAGGAGACATCTCCCAGGATGATTCCAGGCGCCTCCAGGATGAAATTCAGGAATTAACAAACGAATATGTGGAAAAAGTAAACGAAATTCTTTCGGCTAAAGAACAGGAAATTATGGAGGTCTGATTTTGCCCTGTCCATGTCCTGATGTTATCGGTTTGTACGCCGATGAAGCAATATCCATGCTAGAAGCATGTAATATTAATTTTGTATGCAAATCCTCCGCTCCAAAAGATTGTCCCTTGAGACATCTGCGTGTCATTAGACAAAAGCATAAAAGTCCAGATTTAATAGAGTTGGTTTTATCCAAGTATCCGACTACATGGAAAGGGGGTGGAAATGGTGGCATACAAAATTACTGATGAATGCACTTCCTGTGGTGTTTGTGAAATGGAGTGTCCTGTAGGCGCAATTTCTGAAGGCGATGATATCTATGTCATTGATCAGGACGAGTGCACTGAATGTGGTGTTTGTGTTAACAGTTGTCCAAACGGAGCAATCGTCGAAGAATAAGAATAAACAATTATCGAGGAATAATTTAAACCCCCTCATAGAGGGGGTTTGTTATTAATGCTGGGGGGAACCATAATGCCTCAACTTCTTGTTAACGAAATTCCGGAAAAGGATTTGGAAGCTTTCTCGGACTTGGAAAGACAATATTTGTCAAAACTATATATTGAAAAGCTTCCCAGACATGTCGCAATTATCATGGATGGAAACGGCCGTTGGGCCGAAAAACGCATGCTTCCAAGGAATGCCGGTCACCGCCAGGGGGTCGAAGCCCTAAAGCGCGTTGTCAAAGTTTGTGCAATTATTGGAATTGAGGTCCTTACTGTTTATGCCTTTTCCACGGAAAACTGGCGGAGGCCAAAGAGAGAGGTACGGTTCCTGATGGATCTGCTGGTGGAATATTTGGAGAAGGAAATTGTTTCCCTTGATGAGAATAATGTTAAAGTGAAGATAAGCGGAAATATAGAGGCCTTAAATCCAACTGCTCGTGATGCTGTCATTAAGGGCTTGGAAAAGACCAAAGATAATACCGGGCTTATATTCAATGTAGCACTTAATTACGGTGGCAGGGATGAGATAGTCCGAGCCGCCCAATCGGTAGCCCGGCTTGTTAAAAACGGTGATATTTCTGTTGAGGATATAGATGCTGCATTATTTGAAAAATTTTTATTTACAGCCGGTTTGCCTGACCCTGACTTAATCATTCGAACATCGGGAGAACAGAGGTTGAGCAATTTTCTTTTGTGGCAGATGGCTTATTCAGAAATTATGTTTATTAATCTACTCTGGCCTGATTTTGGAAAAAAGGATTTACTCCTGGCCTTAATAGATTTCCAGCAGCGTCAAAGGCGATTTGGCGCATTAAATCATAAAGATGGTGAATAGATTGTTTCAGCTCCGGGTATTGACGGCAGTTATTGGCATTCCTGTGCTTTTGGCATTAATTTATTTTGGCGGTCTGCCTTTGTTTGTTGCGGTTGTTGTTACGGCAGTTATCGGAATTGATGAAATTTTTCGCGCCTTTAGCAGAGTAAAAGCCGATTTTTCCAAAATCATCGGGTATCTCGGGAGTTTGCTTTTTCTTTTTTTGATATATTATATTGGCGAAACTGCCATACCTGCCGTCTTGTTTTTAGTAATGTTTGTTTTACTGGTTCAATATGTCGTGACCTATCCTCAATTGGACTTTAAAGGGGTAGGGTTAACGCTGTTTGTGTCAATTTATCTGGGGCTGTTTTTCAGCTTTGTCTTTTTGTTAAGGCAAATGGATGAAGGGTTTTTCTTTCTGCTTTTGGCTTTTCTTCTTGCGTGGGCAAATGATATTGGAGGATATCTTGTAGGTAATCTATGGGGGAAACGCAAGCTGGCTGGGGCATTGAGCCCAAATAAGACGAGAGAGGGGTCTGTGGGGGGCCTTTGTTTATCTGTTATCACAGCAGTCATTGCCTTTTTAATTGCCAATGTTCCGGTAAATCTGATTAAAGTTGTCGTCCTGGGCCTTGTTGCCGGTTTTACCGGGCAGATTGGTGATTTAGTTGCTTCTGCCATCAAGAGACAAACGGGTATCAAAGACTTTGGAAGCATTTTGCCTGGTCATGGGGGAGTTTTAGACCGTTTTGACAGTTTCTTGTTAATAGCGCCGTTGGTATACTATTATTTGGTACTGTTTATAATAGATTGAGGTGGCAGAATGAAAGACCTAAATTCGCCATATTCCAAGACTCTTTATTTTGTAGCTATTGCCTTAGGGGCATGCGGTGTATTTTATCTTTTCTATTACTTTGTTTTGCCTGCTTTGAGTGAAATATTTTCTTTTCTGCTGCCGATTATTGCCCCTTTTATTATTGGTGGCATTATCGCTGCATTAATGGAGCCTGTAGTTAAGTACCTGGAAGTGCGCTTCCATATGAAGAGGGGCCTGGCTGCGTTTCTTACCCTGGTTACCTTGCTGGCTCTTCTTATTGCTGTTATTGCTTTCAGCATCTCCTGGGTGACAGTGGAAGTAGTAAAACTGTCCAGGGAACTGCCTACATATTTCGAGACTGTAATGGACTATATTAGGGATCTAATCACCCAGTTAAAACTGTATTACAGTGAATTTGATATTGGTCCCCGGTTGCTGGAAGGAATATCTCAGAGTTTTTCTACTTTAGTAACGGGGCTTACGGATTTTACCACGAGAGCAACGAACCTAATTGTTGGAACAGCTACTTTTCTTCCTAATATATTCCTTATTTTAATAATTTCCCTCGTGGCAGCGTATTTTTTCAGCCGGGATAAACAGGTGATCGGAAGTATTGTGGCCCGAATTCTCCCGTCTTCAGTATATGAAGTAACACACGCAATGGGGGAAGACATGGGCAAGGCCATTTTTGGATACATCAGAGCTCAGTGTTTGTTGGTCCTTATAACTGCCATTCAGACGGTAGTTGGGCTGTTTCTGTTAGGTATCGATTATGCAATTACTATGGGTATTGTTGTGGGAATCCTAGATATTCTGCCAATAGTCGGGTCAGGGTTTGTGTACGTTCCCTGGATGCTTTTCGAGTTTTTCAGAGGGAATATTCCTTTGGGGATCGGATTAGGAGTTGTTTACGGGACAATCCTGGTCGTAAGACAGATCCTGGAACCCAAAGTTGTTGCTGATAATTTGGGGATCCACCCGCTTGCAACACTGATTGCCATTTATATTGGGTATAAGGTAATGGGGATACTGGGGCTGGTTGTCGGTCCCATACTGTTGGTAGTAATTAAGGCTGCATCAAGAGCAAATTTATTTTCCAGGTGGATATAGGCTTTGTAGATATGGGGGAGGAAGATGAAAAAGCAACAGATAGCCGTATTGGGTTCTACCGGTTCCATTGGACGTCAAACCCTGGAGATTATTGAAGCCAATTCGGATCGTTATGCGGTTTATTCTCTGGCTGCAAATAAAAATGTCTCACTTTTAGAGGAACAGATTAATAAATTTAAACCTAAGATTGTACATGTCGGTGATGGGGATTCAGCGGATAAGCTTCGGAAAACTTTAGGACACCTTCCCGTTAGAATTCTGACCGGGGATAAGGGTATTTGGGAGGCTGCCGCTTGCGAAAAGGTTGATATTGTGGTTGTGGCAATAAGCGGCATTGCCGGTTTGCTGCCCACACTGGCTGCTGTACATGCAGGAAAACGTATTGCCCTGGCCAATAAAGAATCCCTTGTTGCTGCCGGAGGTATCATAACGGAACAGGCAAGGCAGAAGCAGGCAACCATCATTCCCGTTGACAGTGAACATTCCGCTGTATTTCAGTGCCTGCAGGGGGAAAAGAAAGAAATCCACAGGATTATCCTTACGGCTTCAGGGGGTCCCTTTAGAAACTCTTCCCTTGAAGAAATCAATAATGCAACTCCCCAAGAGGCGCTGTCTCACCCTAATTGGTCTATGGGTAAAAGGATTACTGTGGATTCGGCAACTCTTATGAATAAGGGGCTGGAAATTATCGAAGCTAAGTGGCTCTTTGACATATCTTATGAACGGATTGATGTTTTGATACACCCTCAGAGCATAATACATTCCATGGTAGAGTATATAGACGGTTCGGTTTTGGCTAATTTGGGGGTTCCCAGCATGAAAATCCCAATTCAATATGCTTTAACCTGGCCGGAAAGAAAAGCCTCCGATATTCATTTAAATTTTACGGAATTAAAGGCCTTGACCTTTGAAGAACCAAAGAGAAAATTGTTTCCGTGCCTGGAACTGGCCCGAAGTGCAGGGATTGAAGGAGGTATTATGCCTGCTGTGCTAAACGCTGCCGATGAAGTTGCCGTGGAGCTGTTTCTTGAAAACAAAATTTCCTTTTCCGCCATACCGGTTCTGATTGAACGGACATTGGAGTCCTTTTCCAATAAACCAGCCGACAGTATTGACACCGTTTTGGATGCCGACAGGGAAGCGCGAAAAAGAGCAGCCGACTTAGCAAAAGTCCTGTAACTAAGGGAGTGGCGTAGGTATGAGTATTTTTCTTGCCATATTAATCTTTGGTGTACTGATTCTGGTTCATGAATTAGGCCATTTTATTGTTGCCAAAAGCGTAGGGATTCATGTCCAGGAGTTTGCTATTGGTATGGGGCCTCTTCTTTGGAGTAGAACTGCGGGGGAAACCAAGTATTCCCTCCGCTTGTTCCCCATTGGGGGCTTCAATAGGATGGCAGGGATGGAGCCTGGTGATGAGGATAATCCTGCCGGTTTTAACACTAAGAGTGTGGGGAAGAGGTTTGCTGTAATTTCCGCGGGCTCGGTAATGAATATTATTTTGGCTCTTGTGGCTTTTATTATTCTGTTTAATATTCTTGGAGTACCTTCCCAGGAAAATGTTGTGGGTGAGGTTGCTGAACAAAGCCCGGCTGCCGAGGCCGGCATTCTGCCTGGTGACAGGATTGTAGCTATTGATGGGACCCCTGTGGAAAATTGGAATGAAGTTGTGTCGGTTATCCACCCCAACTCAGGAAAACCATTATCTCTTACCCTTGAGAGAAATGACAACCGATTCACAGTGACAGTAACTCCGGAGTACGATGCAGAAAACGGGGTAGGCTTGATTGGGATCAGGCAGGGTAAGGAAAGAACCGGTTTTATTCAGGCCATAGTACTGGGAGTAAAAAATACCGTTGCCCTCACAGTTTCTATTCTGGTGGGGTTAGTGCAGATGATTACAGGACGAATCCCAGCTGACGTAGCCGGTCCTGTTGGAATTGTCAGCATTTTGGGGGATGTTGCCCGGTTGGGATTTGCAGAAATACTTACTTTTACAGCCGTTCTCAGTCTTAACTTGGGCATAATTAATTTATTCCCCATCCCTGCTTTGGATGGGAGCCGTCTGATTTTTTTAGGTATCGAAGGGCTGAGAGGTAAACCGGTAGCTCCTGAGAAAGAAAATCTCATCCATTTAATAGGGTTTGCCCTGCTGATAATGCTGATGGTCTTTATAACGTATCAGGATATCCTGCGTTTGGTAGGGTAGGTAATTATTATGATAGCCGAGCGAAAAAAAACAAAGGTCATTTCAGTTGGTGATGTAAAAATCGGCGGCCAGGAGCCGGTTCGCGTGCAGTCTATGACAAATACTGATACCAGAGATGCGGGATCCACACTTGACCAGATTAAAGAGTTGTATGAGGAAGGGTGCGAAATAGTAAGAGTATCCGTAAAGGATGAGGCAGGCACGGCGGCTCTCAGGGAAATAACGGATAAGTCCCCTATTCCCGTGGTTGCGGATATTCACTTTAACTACCGTTTGGCAATAAAGGCTGTAGAGGCGGGTGCAAGGGGACTGAGGATTAACCCCGGCAATATCGGTGGGGAGCAGAAGGTACGTGAAGTTGTGAAGTGTGCCCGTGAACATCAAGTGCCCATCAGAGTGGGTGTAAATGCCGGCTCCCTGGAAAAAGGAATTGAGGAAAAATACGGCGGCCCAACTCCGGAGGCATTAGTGGAAAGTGCCCTTTCTCACGTAAGGTTAATTGAGAGGTCCGGTTATGATGCCATAAAAATCTCTCTGAAAGCTTCTGACCCAGTCACTGTTATTGAAGGGTATTCTCTCCTGAGCAAAATGGTGGATTACCCTCTTCACCTGGGGGTTACCGAAGCAGGTACAGTTCTTGCAGGGTCGGTTAAATCTTCTGTTGCACTGGGCGTTCTTTTGTCCCAGGGTATCGGTGATACCATACGTGTTTCCCTAACAGGCCCTCCGGTGGAAGAGGTAAGGGTAGCGTACATGATCCTGGCATCCTTAGGCCTTAGGCAGCGAAAAGGAATAGAAATTATTTCCTGTCCGGTCTGTGGAAGGTGCGAATGGGATCTGGAGGATAAAGCTGCTGAGATTGAAGCTGCAACACGGAATATCAGGGTCCCTTTAAAGGTCGCGGTTATGGGTTGTGCCGTTAACGGACCTGGTGAAGCAAAACTTGCCGATATCGGTGTTGCCGGCGGGAGGGGAGAGTGCCTGCTTTTCAAAAAAGGGAGAGTTGTAGGCAAAGTTTCTGAAGATCAGGTTGTGGAGGTTTTATTAAGGGAAATTCGGGAAATGACTAATAGAAGATAATTGGGGGGGAATCGTTGTGAGAATGACACAGTTATTTGCTCCTACTTTACGGGAGATACCTACTGAAGCTGAAATTCCCAGCCACCAACTCCTTTTGAGGGCAGGAATGATGCGTAAGGTGGCTGCCGGAGTTTATACATACCTGCCTTTGGGCTACCGGGTTCTGACTAAAATTATGAAGATTGTAAGAGAGGAAATGGATGCGGCAGGGGGGCAGGAATTAATGCTGCCTATCATTCAGCCTGCGGAGCTGTGGCAGGAAAGCGGCAGATGGGTGATCTACGGTGAAGAAATGTTTCGCCTGCAGGACAGGCACCAGCGGAATTTTTGCTTGGGGCCCACCCATGAAGAAATTGTCACCGCCCTTATTCGAACTAACATTTCTTCTTATAAGGAGCTTCCCCTGCTGGTATATCAAATTCAAAATAAATACAGGGATGAAAAAAGGCCTCGGTTTGGCTTAATGCGCGGCCGGGAATTTGTGATGAAGGACTTGTATTCTTTTGACCGTGATACAGAGGGCATGGAAGAAAGCTATAAAAAAATGTATGATGCCTATTCAAAAATTTTTTCTCGCTGCGGATTGAAATTTAAAATTGTACAAGCAGATTCCGGAGCAATAGGGGGGAATACCAGCCACGAATTCATGGTTCTTGCAGGTTCGGGAGAGGCAGAGTTGGTCTACTGCGAGGAGTGTGAATATGCTGCCAATGTTGAAAAAGCAGCCGCGGTACCGGACCCGTCTATGGAGCCCGTTCGTGGGGATGTGGAGAAACATCTGGTGCATACCCCGGGGACTACGACAATTGCTGAGGTTGCCAGCTTTCTCTGTATTCCCGAAAAAGAAACCCTGAAGTCCCTCCTTTACGAGGCGGATGGCGATTTGGTATGCGTTCTCCTTCGTGGTGATAGGCAGATAAACGAAGTAAAGCTGCAGAGGGTTTTAGACGTTTTGAATCTGGAACTGGCTGCCGAAGAGACACTGGAAAAGCGGGGTATCCATCCTGGTTTTGTGGGTCCTGTTGATTTAAACGTAGATAAAATTATTGCCGACCTGGAAGTACCTCTAATGCCGTCAGCAGTGACAGGAGCCAATAAGGAGGATTACCACTACACTGGGGTTGTACCTGAAAGAGACCTTAAGTTTGATGCTGTGGCAGATATTAGGGAAGTTGAAGCAGGGGAAGGCTGCCAGCAGTGCGGAGAACCGTTAAAAAAAGCGCGGGGAATCGAGGTTGGTCAGGTTTTCCAATTAGGGACGAAATACAGCGACGCATTGAATGCAGTTTATAACGATGAAGATGGTCAGGTTAAGAAGGTTTACATGGGATGTTACGGTATCGGAGTAAGCAGGACAATGGCTGCGGCAATTGAGCAGAACCATGATGATGATGGAATTATTTGGCCCCTTTCAATCGCACCTTACCACGTTGTTGTTGTTCCAGTCAGCGACAAGAATGAAAGCATGATGGGTATTGCTCAGAGTATTTACGAGGATTTACAGGATGTGGGCCTGGAAGTTGTTCTTGATGACCGCAGTGAGAGGGCGGGGGTGAAATTCAAAGACGCCGATTTAATTGGTTTTCCGTACAGAATTACAGTGGGCAAGGATACTATTGAAAATGGAACGGTAGATGTCAAGTGCCGGAAAACAGGAGAACAAAAGGCTGTTCCTGTGACTGAAATAACGCAGCATCTGTATTCACTTATCAGTTCAGCTACTTAAATCCTTTACATTTGTAATTGTGAGGAGGTTTCATTCTTGGTCTCCGTAGTAATTCCTGCGCTGAATGAGGAAGACACAGTTTCGGGAATTGTAAGTTTGTTGGTTACCATTGATTTGTTGGATGAAGTGATTGTTGTTTGTGACGGCTGTACTGATAATACCGCTCAAGTTGCCAGGGATGCAGGGGCAACGGTAATTGAGCTGCCCGAAAATGTGGGTAAGGGCGGTGCAATGATGGTAGGTGTTAGGGCCGCCTCAAATGATGTCATACTGTTTCTTGACGCTGATCTTATTGGTTTAACGAGGGAGTATGTTATTAATCTGGTCACCCCCGTACTGCAGGGAAAAGCGGATATGACTGTAGGGATTTTTGAAAAAGGAAGAGTGGCTACGGATTTTGCCCAGACGGTAGCGCCTTTTCTGTCAGGACAGCGAGCTGTCAGGAGGTCCATGTTGGAAGGGATGTCCGATTTAGATGCTTCTCGTTTCGGTGTGGAGATTGCCCTTACAAGGTATGCTGTGGAGAATAACCTTACTGTTAAAGAAATTGTGTTGAAAGATATGACTCACCGAATGAAAGAAGAAAAACTGGGTTTGATCAGAGGCGTAGCTGCCCGTATGCGGATGTACTGGGAAATTGCCCAATACATGGCAAGGCACCCTCGGTAAAAGTTGGCGGAAGTGGATTCTTAAAAGCAGTGCTTATTAGCCGGACTTGCCAATTACGGGGCCTTATGCTATAATTTACAAGGATTATTGTGACTACTCGGGTAAATGTGTAGAGAGTGGGGTTTTCCCACTCTTTACTTTATGGTTAAGGGGAAACATATAATTAAAAACATCACGAATAAGGTATCATATTCCTAGAAAGGAGTGATTTCCATCGTGGCGGGAAATGTCAAAAGCATGGTTGAAGATATCTGCATGAATACAGTTGAAAACTCAGGTTATGAGTTAGTGGACCTGGAATTCCGCAAAGAGCACCAGGGTTGGGTTCTAAGGGTTTTTATTGACCACCCGGAAGGTATAGGCTTGGATGACTGCGAGAAGGTTAGCAAAGCTTTGTCATCTGAGCTGGATAAGGACGATCCTATTCCTCACAAGTATGTCTTGGAGGTGTCCTCTCCCGGGCTAGACAGGCCATTAAAAAATGATAAGGATTTTGAACGCTTCAGTGGTCACCGGATAAAGATTAAGACGTACACTCCTTTCGAAGGGAAAAAGACTATTAAGGGGTCGTTAGTTGGACTTGAGGATAACAACATTATTGTTCTTTTGGACAATGAGGAGAAAAAGATTCCCAGAAGCCAGGTTTCAACAGTGCGGCTAATTCCGGAGTATTAGGTGGTAAGGAGGAGTATTAAAAAAATGAGTATGGATCCCAACTTGGAGCTCATTGAAGCTTTAAACCAAATTGAAAAGGAAAAAGGAATTGATACGGATACTCTACTGGAAGCTATTAAGGCTGCACTTATTTCGGCTTATAAGAAAAATTTTGGCTCCGCACAGAATGTCAACATTGATATTAACGAGGTTACAGGAAAAATAAGAGTATTTGCACAGAAGGAAGCCGTAGATGAAGTTTCTGATACCAGAACAGAGATTTCCATTGAGGAGGCTCGGGGAATAGACCCAAATTACGAACTGGGTGATATTGTAGAAATAGAGGTAACACCCAAGCACTTTGGGAGAATTGCTGCCCAGACAGCTAAGCAGGTTGTGGTACAGAGGATCAGGGAAGCGGAACGGTCTATTATTTATGAGGAATTCGTCAACCGGGAAGATGATATCGTTAACGGAATTGTACAGAGGCATGAAAATAATAATGTCTTCATTGACCTGGGAAAAACAGAAGCCGTATTAACTCCAGCTGAACAGATTCCTAATGAGACCTATAAACAGGGTGACAGGATAAAAGCCTATATTGTAGATGTGAAAAAGACTACAAAAGGGCCCCAGATTGTAGTTTCAAGGACCCATCCGGGATTGCTGAGGAGGCTGTTTGAATTGGAGGTACCGGAAATCTTTGAAGGAATCGTTGAGATTCAATCGGTTTCCCGGGAACCTGGGTCAAGGTCCAAAGTTGCTGTATCCTCCAGGGATGAGAATGTTGACCCGGTAGGGGCTTGTGTAGGTCCAAAAGGGGTTCGTGTTCAGGCAGTAGTAAACGAACTTAGAGGTGAAAAAATTGACATTGTCCAGTGGGACGAGGACCCCACTGTTTACGTGGCTAATGCTTTAAGCCCGGCCAAAGTGGTTTCGGTCCATATAGTAGGAGAAAAAATTGCCCAAGTTGTCGTCCCTGACTACCAGCTTTCTCTTGCCATTGGCAAAGAGGGGCAGAATGCGCGTCTTGCTGCAAAGCTTACAGGTTGGAAAATTGACATAAAGAGTGAGTCACAGAAAAGTGCTGAAGCTGAGAGAGAAGCGGAATTAGTTGGTGAAGGTCAACAAGGGGAGGATACCATTGAAGAAGAGGAAAATTCCTGAGCGAATGTGTAATGGGTGCAGGGGGAAAAAACCTAAAAGGGAACTAATCAGAATTGTTCGTTCCCCTGACCAGGAAGTTACCATTGACACTACAGGAAAAAAACCCGGCAGGGGAGCATATCTCTGCCCGGATTCCGAATGTCTGAAAAAAGCAAGAAAAAGTAAAGCTCTGGAGAGAGCCCTGGAAGTAGACATAGGGCCTGAAATATGGGAGTCCCTGGAGCGCACGTTAGAAATCGAGGTTAAGGAGAGAGACAAATGAATTAAGGGTGGAAATTATCACGGGGGTGATTGAATGGCAAAAATGCGAGTGTATGAATTGGCCAAGGAAATGAAAATCTCAAGCAAAGACCTGATAAATATTCTGGGAAAGTATGATATTAAAGTTAAATCTCATATGAGTACTATTGACAGTCATCAGGTGGAATGGTTAAAAGGGAAGCTGAAGTCTGAGGAAAAAAAAGAAAAAATTGGGCCGGAGTCCGGGAAAAAAGGGGACCGGCTGAAGCAGAAAACAGCGGATAAACCAACAGGGCATTCCGGAAAAAAGAAAATGAGCAAAGAAAAGGCTGAGACAACTAAGAAATCCGGTGAAAAAGAGGAAAAAAGAGGAGCCAAAAAAGAAGACAAAAAAGGCAGGCCGGCCAAGCACGGCAAACAAAAAGAAAAATCTGCCCCCGTTCAGGAAATAAAGAAAGAAAAACCGCGGATAGTTAAAATTGACTCAGAATTTACAGTAGGTGCTTTCGCCGAAAAAATTGGTGTTAAGGCTTCTGAAGTAATCAAAAAACTGATGGAATATGGGGTCATTGCTGCTATAAACCAGCCTATGCCTCCGGACTCTGCCATTATTGTTGCAGAGGATTTTGGTGTTGATTTGGAAATTGTGGAAAAGAAGAGCGAATATGAAATCCCTGTCATGGAAGATCCTTCTGAATCCCTGGTGGAACGTCCGCCCATTGTAACGGTTATGGGACATGTTGACCACGGAAAGACGTCCCTTTTGGACAGCATCAGGCATACAAAGGTTACTTCAAGTGAGGCAGGAGGTATTACCCAGCATATCGGGGCTTACCAGGTAAATATTAACGGGAAGAAAATCACCTTTATAGATACACCCGGTCACGAGGCTTTTACGGCTATGCGGGCCCGTGGAGCTCAGGCAACTGATATTGCTATCCTGGTCGTTGCCGCCGATGACGGTGTCATGCCCCAAACAGTTGAAGCAATAAATCATGCCAAAGCTGCAGGAATTCCTATTGTTGTGGCAATAAACAAAATCGACAGGCCAAATGCAGCACCGGAAAGTGTTAAGCAGCAGTTGACAGAATATGGCCTGGTACCTGAGGAATGGGGCGGAGATACTATTTGTGTGGAAATTTCTGCAACCAAAGGGCAGGGTATAGATCAGCTTCTGGAAATGGTTCTTTTGGTGGCGGAAATTTCGGAAATCAAAGCTAATCCCAATAGGATGGCTGAGGGTACTGTCATTGAGGCCGAATTGGACAAAGGCAGGGGGCCTGTGGCTACCCTTTTGGTACAAAAAGGTACGCTGCGTATTGGGGACAGCATTACTGCAGGTACTACCCATGGAAAAGTAAGGTCTATGACCAACGATAAAGGCCGTACTCTCAGAAAAGCGGAGCCCTCCGTTCCTGTCCAGGTTCAGGGGTTCGCAGAAGTACCCAAGGCTGGGGAACGCTTTTATGTGGTGGACGAAAAAGTAGCCAAAATGATCTCCCAAAAGAAAAAGGATGAGGAGAGAGAACACGATCTTCAGCAGAAAAAGATGTCTGTCGGAGATATGTTCAAACAACTAGATGAAGGTGCTGCCAAAGAATTAAATATTGTTCTAAAGGCTGATGTCCACGGGACTGTTGAGGCCATTAAGCAGAGTTTGGAGCAAATCAATACTGGCGAAGTAAAAGTAAATATTATCCACGCCGGAGTTGGTGCTGTTAGTGAGACGGATGTTATGCTTGCTGCAGCTTCCAATGGAATTGTTATCGGGTTTAATGTCCGCCCTGATACTAATGCCCAAAAGGCGGCGGAAAAAGAGGGCGTTGAAATAAAGCTCTCCCGTGTTATTTATGAGCTTATTGATGGTGTCCGTAAGCTTATGTCCGGTCTTTTGGATCCCGAATATAAGGAGAATGTTCTGGGACGTGTGGAAGTGCGGGCAACCTTCAAGGTTCCCAAAGTCGGAACTGTAGCAGGTTGTTATGTTACCGATGGGAAAATAACCAATAAATCAAAAGTAAGGTTAATCAGGGATGGCGTTGTAATTCATGAGGGCAATCTTGCTTCCCTTAAAAGATTTAAAGATGATGCCAGGGAAGTAGAACAAGGATATGAGTGCGGCATTGGAATTGAAAACTTCAATGATATCAAGGTTGGAGACGAAATAGAAGCCTATATTATGGAAGAAGTTGAAAGAACAATATAAAGTTCAGTGGGGGTGGGCACATGGGTTCCCTTCGTCCTTCTCGCGTTGCAGAAGAAATAAAGAAGGAAGTATCTGTTATTATTCAACGAGAAGTTAAAGATCCCCGGGTTGGTTTTGTTACTGTAACCGGAGTGGAAGTGACCAATGACCTTCGTTATGCCAAGATTTATGTAAGTGTCTTAGGCAGTAATGAGGAAGAGGAACGCAGTCTCGCTGCACTGAATAAGGCCAAAGGTCTGGTGCGCAGCGAGGTTGGTAAGAGAATTCGATTAAGGGTTGCCCCGGAAATAACCTTTATTATTGACAAATCGCTGGATAGAGGTGCGAGAATCAACGAATTAATTTCTCAGGTTAAAGGGGAAAAGGAAGATTAGACATTGTTAGCAATAATGCATAATATTGTTAAAACTATAAAAGCTGAAAAGGATATTGCCCTGGTTTCCCATGTTCAACCTGACGGGGATGCTATTGGCTCAATTCTTGGTTTGGGACTTGCTTTGATAAAGAGGGGCCATAGGGTGCAGATGCTTAATCCCGATGGTGTGCCACAGATGTTCACCTTCCTGCCGGGGTGTGACCTAATTAGACAAGAGTTTCTGTATGTACCTGATACTGTGATATTAGTAGATTGTACCGATATTGACAGGATTGGTCCGTTGGCGAAATACTCTGCTAAGGCGGCAACGGTAATCAATATTGATCACCATATTAGCAACAGTTTTTTTGGAAAAGAAAATCTTGTTGATACTAATGCAGCAGCCGCAGGCGAAATAGCTTATAATTTGATTAATGCCCTTGAAATAGAGCTGGACTCCGAAATAGCCTCCAGTCTGTATACGGCTATTGTTACGGACACCGGCTCTTTCCAGTTCGAAAACACTACGTCCGAAACCCATAGGATTGCCGCAGATCTATTGAATCATGGGACAGATCTGGCGGTTATTCGCAGGCACCTCTGGGAGAGCGTGCCCCTGGAAAGTATCAAGCTTATAACGGAAATCTTAAGAACCCTGGAATTGGACAAAACCGGAAGGATTGCATGGGTAACCGTGCCCTACAGTATGTTTGAACTCCTGGGAGCCAGCAGAGAACATGCTGAGGGGATTGTAAACTATGCCAAGTCTGTCCGGGGAGTGGAGATAGGGATTGTGTTCAAAGAGTTTGAGCCCAATAAAATAAGAGTGGGCTTACGGTCAAAATCTTATATAGACGTTAACAAAATTGCTCAGGTTTTTGGAGGAGGGGGACACAAGCGAGCGTCTGGCTGCATCATTGAAAGTTCTTTAGAAGAAGCAAAGAGAGCTGTTCTTGAAGAGGTAAACAAAGCTCTCAATGCTGCGGGTGTATCAGGAGGTTAGTATGGAGGGTATAGTAAACTTGCTTAAGACCCCGGGAATGACTTCCCATGACTGTATTAACGCAGTTCGCAGGCTCCTGGGGGAGAAAAGGGTTGGACACACAGGCACTCTTGATCCAATGGCCAGTGGGGTCCTTCCTGTGTGCGTAGGAAAAGCTACCCGGCTGGTAGAGTATTCTCTTGACTACAAAAAACAATACCGTGCCGAGATGATTATCGGTCTGACTTCTGACACTCAGGATGTAACCGGTAAAATATTGACGAGTAAAAATGCTTCCGGAGTTACTGAGGAAAAGGTATTAAAAGCCCTGGAAAACTTTACCGGTGAAATGGAACAGGTTGTCCCTGCTTATTCGGCGGTTAAACACCAGGGAAAGAAACTTTACGAACTGGCAAGGAAAGGTGCTCCCATACCTAAGAAAAATCGAAATATTGTAATCCATAAAATTTCTTTATTTCGCTATTATCCGGCAGAAGACTTTCCAAGAGTCATTTTTGACGTGGTTTGTTCTAAAGGAACCTATATCAGGACCATATGCTCAGACCTGGGGGA
>LFTO01000016.1:28846-52164 GCA_001513335.1 Clostridiales bacterium DTU086
GTTGGTTGGAATAGGAATCCTTTCCCGGGAAGACAACGGTGCCTGTCTTGTAAAGCCCAAAAAGGTTTTAATCTGATTAAGTAGGGATATTTTCAGGGCGCAGGGCAGGAGCCTGATATTGGGGGAGGTTTGCTGATGGAAATAATAAAGGAATTGCCTCCAAGGGGTACCGAAAACTATTTTATTGCTTTGGGCAATTTTGACGGTGTTCATATAGGCCATAAAGAAATTATCACCGCTATGGTCTCTGAAGCTAAAAAATTGAACGGTAAAAGCTGTGTTGTTACTTTTAGGAACCACCCCAGCCAGCTGCTGAAACCCCATATGCCCGCAAAACTACTTACTCCACCTTCTGTAAAGGCCAAATTGATAAGCCGTTTAGGGGTGGATTTGCTGGTATTATTGGATTTCAACAGGGATTTGGCAGATTTGAGCCCCTTTGACTTTGTACGCAGTTACATTGTTGGCCCTTTTGCCCCTTCCCTTATTTATGTTGGATATAATTACAGTTTTGGCTGTAAAGGGAGCGGGAACCCTGATTTGCTGGAGGAGTTGGGGAAAAGCTTTGGTTATAAGGTACGGGTGATACCACCGGTTTGTATAGACGAAAGACCTGTTAGCAGTACATACATACGCGGTCTGTTGGAGGCAGGTAAAATTGAAGAGGTTCAGCAGTGCCTGGGGCACTGGCCGGTCTATATGGGAGAGGTGGTTCATGGCAACGCCTTGGGCCGGAGGTTGGGGTATCCTACTGCAAATTTGCTTATAACAGAAGAAATCCAGCTGCCCCGGCCTGGAGTCTACTTTGGAAAGGCTGAGGTTGGCGGTAATCAATACAAAGGTGTGGCCAATATTGGTTTAAGACCTACGGTAAACGGCAATGATTTGAGTTTTGAAGTTCACCTTCTTGGTTACCAGGGGAATCTCTATGGTAGAGAATTGACCTTTCACTTGAAAAAGCGAATCAGGGACGAAAAAAAATTTTCTGATGTCAATGAGTTAGAGAGGCAGATAGCCAGGGATATAGCTCTGGCAGCCCATTTAAAAGAATAATTTTTAATAGGCAAACCCCCAGGCTTTTCCGAGGCTTAAGGGATTGTTTGGGATTTCCGAAGCAGGCTTTATATCCCCTCCCAAAGGGGCGACCTGCCTAATCGGGCTGAGGTCTGGCGTTCCCGGGACCTGCCGGTAGGCGGAAGGATATGGCTTGACGATAGATTTCTGTTGAAATTGCTTACCTATCGGCCTATTTTTTCAGAACTTTCACCAAGTACTGATTCCCTACGTAAATTGGTATTAACCTCCCTGTATTAAAGTGCCTGTTTTTCAGGAAAAGGGAGGGGTACTGACGCTGGCGGATTGCTGCAACAGGGAGAATAGGCCATGCGAATAATAATTTCTCAACACGCAAAAAAAAGAATGGGTGATTTGCGTCAGAGTAATATTGACACTGGGGACATTATTGAAGCGGCCTTAAGTATCCCAGGGTATATTCCCGCTGCAACCCGCTTCCGGGGATTCGTGTCCGCCGGCGGGAGGACTTTTGATATTGTAGCTAAGGATGTATTCAACGGGCGCCTGGTAATCACCATAATTGGAAAATAACATGCCGGGGAAAGAAATTTGCTAATTAATGTGATATAAGCTATAATTTATTAAGATTGAACCTTAGGCTAGGAATGCCGAATACTCCGGCGGTATACTTGGCTTAAGGGGGTATATAAAAAAGGAGGTGCAGCAACTTTGGCCCTGTTGAAAGAGCAGAAAAGCGACATTATTGAAAAGTACAGGCTACATGAAAATGACACCGGTTCTCCTGAAGTTCAAATTGCAATTCTGACTGAGAGGATTAACCAACTCAGCGCACATTTGAAGGAGCATAAGAAGGATCATCATTCCCGGAGGGGCCTTCTTAAGATGGTAGGCCAGCGCCGTGGTCTCCTTAATTATCTTAAGGACAACGATGTTGAACGCTACCGTAAAATAATTGGACAGCTGAATTTGCGCAGGTAAAAGAGCGGAGCTTTTTTCCGCTTCTCACCATTGGTTAAACTGCGGAAGGACGCAAGTTTTGGAGCGGAAGTTTCCGCTCTTTTTTTTGCCGGAGAGTCTCTATGAGGTAACGGAGTATTTTGCCTACTCTGGGAGGATATAATAAAAAATAAATTGAATTATTTGCTAAAATACATAGGGAGGTTATAACTCTGCAATGCTTAAAAACAGAGTAAATGTAGTACAATCTATTTCTATTGGCGAAAGTGAGCTTCTTTTTAACAGCGGCAGTCTGGCTACTCAAGCAAACGGGTCAGTTCTTGTCCGTTATGGCGATACCGTTGTTCTTGTAACGGTAACCGCATCCAAGGAACCCCGGGAAGGAATTGACTTTTTCCCCTTAACGGTTGACTATGAAGAGCGGTTGTATGCTGTGGGAAAAATACCCGGCGGCTTTATAAAAAGGGAAGGAAAACCCAGCGAAAAAGCCACCCTGTCAGCCAGGCTTATTGACAGGCCTTTAAGACCCTTATTCCCCAAAGAATACTACAATGATGTACATATTGTAGCTACTGTCCTTTCTGTTGACCAGGATCACAGGCCCGATGTGGCGGCTATTAACGGTGCTTCTGCAGCTTTAATTCTCTCGGATATTCCTTTTGAAAGGACTATTGCTGCTGTTTGTGTGGGGATGGAAAACGGAGAGTTTATCTTGAACCCCGAACTGGAACAAACAGGTAGCGAACTTGAATTGGTCGTTGCCGGGACTAAAGAGGCAGTGGTGATGGTTGATGCTGAAGCCAGCGAACTGCCTGAAGACGTAATGCTTGATGCTATTGAATTTGCCCATAGAGAGATAATTCATATTATCGATGGGATTTTGGAATTCAGGGAAAAGGCTCTAGAATTAGGGATTGCTAAGCCGAAACAGGCAATCGCCGTTGAAAGTATTGACCCTGACCTGGAAACTTCGGTTTGCAACCTGGCTGAAAAGGTCTTGAAGGAAACTATCGACAACATTGCCAGTGAAAGAATGGCCAAGCATCCTAGGGAAGATGCCATGGATGCCGCAAAGGATTCTATTTTGGAACAGGTTATTGAAGCCAACCAGCAGCTGTTTGAAGAGAATCCTGAATTAGAAAAAAAGGTGTCCGGTATTATTGATAACGTTGAAAAGAAACTGGTAAGAAGCATGATGCTTAATGAGGGCAGGAGGGTTGACGGAAGGCGTTTGGATGAAATTAGGCCTGTAGAGTGCCAAGTGGGAATACTTCCAAGAACACACGGTTCAGGACTGTTTGTCCGGGGCGAGACTCAGGTGCTTACAGTTGCAACTCTTGGTGCCCTTGGAGAAGAACAGATACTTGACGGACTTGGTGTTGAAGAAACTAAACGATATCTGCACCACTATAACTTCCCGCCCTATTCCGTAGGTGAGGCCAGGCCCATGAGAGGACCCGGCAGGCGGGAAATTGGGCATGGTTCTCTCGCTGAGAGAGCTTTAGTAAGGATGCTGCCTTCAGAGGAAGAATTCCCTTATACTATCCGCCTGGTATCGGAGGTATTGGAGTCCAATGGGTCCAGTTCCATGGCCAGCGTTTGCGGCAGTACACTAGCCCTAATGGACGCAGGTGTGGACATTAAAGCCCCTGTGGCCGGTATAGCCATGGGTTTAATTAAAGAAGAAGATGATGTTGCTATAATAACGGACATTCAGGGTGTTGAAGATGCACTGGGAGATATGGACTTTAAAGTGGCGGGAACCGAACAGGGCGTAACGGCCCTGCATATGGACATTAAAATAACCGGAATTGATAAAGGGATTTTGAAACGGGCCCTAGAACAAGCTCGTGAGGCACGGCTTTTCATTTTGTCTAAAATCCTTGAAGCCATTCCTGCTCCAAGAGAAGAACTGTCGCCTTATGCACCAAGAATAATTCAAACAACGATTGATGTTGAAAAAATCCGTGACGTAATAGGTCCCGGTGGGAAGACAATCAAGAAGATTATCGAGGAAACAGGGGTAAAAATAGACATTGAGGATGACGGAAGAGTTTATATTGCAGCAGTGGACCAAACTGCAGCTGAGAAAGCCTTGGAGATTATTGAATGCATTACCGCAGAAGTTGAAATTGGGAAAATATATAATGGAACTGTAACCCGTACTACTGATTTCGGTGCCTTTGTAGAAGTAATCCCAGGTGTTATGGGTCTGCCTGGCAAGGAAGGAATGGTTCACATATCTCAATTGGCTGAAGGACGCGTTGAAAAGGTTGAGGATGTAGCCAAAGTAGGTGACCGCCTTATGGTTAAGGCTACAGGTTTGGATCAGATGGGCAGGTTAAAACTCTCCAGAAAAGAGGCGTTAGGTTTAAGCGGGGGAAATTCAAAAGGAGGACAAAACCAACGGCCGGGAAACCGCCACCGGAACAAAACAAAATTCAATAGAAACAAATAGAACTACGGACCATAAACCCAGGGGTTTATGGTTTTATTTTGCTTGCATAGTGGACTTCCTGGGAGGCATAACTTTAACCAGTTACTAATTCCAGGAGGATGAGCCCCTTGTTCTATGTGTTTTTGAATAGGACGAAACTATTTTTTATTTTGGCAGTCTTATTAATTGGGCTGGCCTTTTTAGGATTTTTCCTGAAATTTTACCCGGGACCAGGGCATACAGTTAATGTTTTGGAGCCCATTTACCAGGGCAGTACCAATGAAAAAGCTTTAGCCCTGGCAGTAAATGTGGACTGGGGGGAAGAGGTCATTCCACAAATGCTGGAAATTTTTGAGCAGGAAAAAATCCAGGCCACTTTTTTTGTTACCGGCAGGTTTGCCGATAAATTTCCTGATATTGTTAAAGACATTGATCGTGGGGGACATGAGGTAGGTAATCACGGTTATTCCCATAACCATCCTGACAGAACAGGGTTTGGGGCAAACCAGAAGGAAATCATCAGGACGGAAGAAGCCCTCAAGAAAATAATTGACAACCCGGTAAAACTCTATGCCCCTCCTTATGGAGAGTCAAGTACACGGGTTGTTGAAGCGGCGTGGGACCTGGGATATCAAACTATAATGTGGACTATAGACACTGTTGATTGGAAAGAAGGGAGCACGGTACAGGGAATAGCGGACAAAGTAGTGACTAATGCACAAAATGGTGCCATAGTTCTTATGCATCCCAGGGAGGTTACGGTAAAAGCCCTGCCAATAATTATTGAAGAGCTGAAAGCCCAGGGGTACCAGTTTAAAAAAATATCACAAATAATCGCAGGTGCTAAAAGCCAAAATAATTAATGTGTAAAATAAGACAACGAAGAGGTGTGCAGCAATCAGACGTAGAAGGTTCATTGTAATCATGGCAGTGCTGGTAATTTGTTGCAATCTGTTTTTTTCGGAAAGGCCCTGTTTGGCTGCGGTTCCCAATGTAACCGCCAGGTCGGCAATTTTATACGACAGGGATACAGGAGAAATATTGTACGAAAAGAACAGCCATGAGCGGAGGCCTCCTGCAAGTACAACAAAAATTATGACCGGGATTATAGCTGTTGAAATGGGTTCTATGAAAGATAAAGTTGTGGTCAGCAGGTATGCCGCTTCAAAAAGCGGTTCTTCAATGTATCTTAGGGAGGGTGATGTATTTACTTTTGAAGATTTATTATGGGGGACACTTTTGATATCAGGAAATGATTCTTCGGTAGCTCTGGCTGAAGCAGTGGCAGGGTCGGAAACTGCTTTTGTTGAGCTGATGAATAAAAAGGCCTATTTGCTGGGGGCATTCAACACGGTATTTAAGAATACCAGCGGCCTTACAAAAAAAGGGCACGTTTCTACTGCCTACGACTTGGCGGTAATTACTGACTATGCTTTAGATAATCCTGAGTTTGCTAAAATAGTAAGCACCAAACAGAAGGTCATTTCGAAAGTAGGATCAAAAAAGAAAAGAATACTGAACAATACCAACAGGCTTCTTTCCTCCTACCAGGGGGCAAGCGGAGTAAAAACAGGAACAACAAATGCAGCGGGTCAGTGTCTGGTGGCTTCTGCTTCTAGAAATGACAGGCAGTTGATTTCTGTAGTCCTTAGGAGCGGCGACAGATACTGGGACTCTGTCAGACTGCTCAACCACGGCTTTGAGGATTTTATGGCTGTTACCATTCCTAAAGGCACGGCGGTTGGTACGTTTTACTTTGGAAGAGGAAAACCCTATCAGGTTGATTTGATTACTGTAGAAGAGGTTTGTTTTTCCGTATCTAAGGAAAAGCTTGCGGAATTTGATAAACTCCTGGTGGTGGATAAGCCCGATTTACCGCTGAAAGGCGGTGAAATAGTAGGGTATTTGGAAATAGATGCAAACCTGAAGCACCGAATACCGGTTGCTGTTGCCGGGCCTGTGAGAAAAGAGAATACCGCAGATTGTATTATAAAAATATTGGAGGCAATCATTCTGGAATAATGGTTAAAAACAATATATCGCCAGTTGAAGGAGGATAAACTTGGTCAGAAAGACGACCCTCAATAACGGAATTAGAATTATTAGTGAGGAGATGCCTGAAGTAAACTCAGCAAATTTAGGTATCTGGGTGAAAACCGGTTCGCGCAACGAACAGCTATCGGAAAACGGGGTCTCACACTTTGTTGAACACCTCCTGTTCAAAGGCACTCCTACGTACTCTGCAAAGGACATATCTGAAGTCCTGGAAGAATTGGGCGGCGAAATAAATGCTTTTACTACCAAAGAGTACACTTGTTATTATATTAGAGTACTGTACGAATTTTTTTTCCAGGCTCTTGAGGTCCTTTTGGATATGTTTTTTAACTCTCTTTTTACCGATGAGGATATAAACAGGGAAAAGGGAGTAATTGCGGAGGAAATCCGCTCAGTGGAAGATGCACCTGATGAAATTGTTCATGATTATTTTGCCAAGGCTTTTTTTGGTGACCAGCCTCTGGGCAGGCCAATTATGGGGACTATAGATACAATAATGGATTTTGATAGGGATTTGATAATTGACTACATAGAGAGACAGTACATTGCCCAAAATATTGTAATTACTGCCTGTGGCAGAATAAAACACGAAGAAGTCCTGGACAAGTTAATTCCATTACTGCAAAGGGTACCCCGGGGACAGGTCTTAAGGCAGAAGCCTCCTGAGATAAAGCCCAGTACAATAATTGTTCCCAAAGCCGGGGAGCAGGTTCAGATTTGTCTTGGAACTCCGGGGGTTTCCCATACAGATCCAAGTTTGTACCCCCTGGTAGTATTAAACAATATTTTGGGCGGGGGGCTAAGTTCCCGTTTATTTCAGGAAATCAGGGAGGACCGTGGACTGGTCTATTCTATTTATTCCTATTCAGCTTCCTATGATGATGCCGGTTTATGGTGCATACATGCCGGGACAAGTTCGGATCACGTTTTCGAGGTTCTTGACAGGTGTATAAAAATTATTTCCGACGTTAAGGTCAATAACGTAACCCTAAGGGAATTAAACAGGAGCAAGCAGCAGATCCGGGGTGAGCTGCTTCTCTCCATGGAAAGTGCTACTAATCATATGACCAGAATGGGAAGGTCGGAGTTAAACTATAACAGGGTATTGACAGTTGAAGAAATAGTAGAAAGGATTATGGAGGTTAAAGTGGAAGAAGTCAATGACCTGGCTCAAAGGCTTTTTACCCCGGAAAATATCGGCTTGGCTGTAGTAGGACCATTTTCAGGGGAGTTCTCGCTGAATTCCATTGACTCTATGGCAGGCTTGGCATAGGAGGAGAAATTGGAAAAGTTCGACAAACTGGATAAAATTTTTGAACTTCAGGAAAAATTTGATACGGACTTGATAAAGAGGAGAAATATTCCGGAAATTCCCTGGAACGAGTGGATTCAAAAAGAAGTTCTGGCGGTAGTCTCCGAGCTGGGGGAGCTATTGGACGAGGTCTCCTTCAAGTGGTGGAAGGATGAGTCAGTTAACAGGGAGGCTGTTAAAGAGGAACTGGTGGATATCCTCCATTTTTTTGTAAGCATGTGTATTAAGGCGGGAATATCCTCTGAAGATTTATACCAGGCTTACCTGGAAAAAAACCGGGAAAACTTTGCCCGCCAGGAGGGGCTGTCGGACAAACCGGGCTACGACAGCAGGAAAACAAGCTGCCGGTCGACTAAATGATAAAAGTTTTTATAGAATTAGTTTCCAAGGCTGCATGTGTTTTTCCGCTACGGACAAGCTTGCACGCGGTTTGCGGCGGCAAAGTCATGAGTGTAAGGAAGAATCTTATGCCAGAGATCTTAAGATCCTTCGTCGGCTTGGCCTCCTCAGGATGACAGAGAAATAACCGTACCATGCCGAAATGGCTCATATGTGTCACCCTGAGCGAGAGCGAAGGGTCTTATTCTTTCAGGTCCATGAATGAATTTCTGCCTTTTAAAATTCCACCATATCTAAATTTAAGCGACAGTCTGTGAACCCGATAAGGGTTCTTTTTTTGTTCGGTTCTAAGCAGGTCAAACAAGCATATTATTTTTTCAGGGAGGGATGTTTATGAAAATTATTGCTGCTCTTTGTCTGCTGGTTATTGTTTGGGTAGCAGTCAAG
Source organism: Clostridiales bacterium DTU086 (assembly GCA_001513335.1). Classification (GTDB taxonomy): domain Bacteria; phylum Bacillota; class DTU086; order DTU086; family DTU086; genus DTU086. Next base: position 37,429 of record LFTO01000016.1, read on the forward strand.
TCGAAAGTCCGGATTAAGACAAGAAGGGGATACAGGGGCGTTGAGTTGCCTACAGAAGCAAAGGACAGTATGCTTTCGGTGGCTCTTGCGGAACTAATAGCTACTGCCGGTGGAATCTATATATCTCTGCTCCTTCTCTTTTCATTTCTAGACTTGGCGGTCCCGGGAAAGATTGGAGTAGTCGGTATCCAAGTTGATGCACTGGCGGGTATTTCTCTTGTAACAGCTCTTTTACAGCCAATAGTGGTGAGAATTGTCAAAAGACACGCATTATAAAAAGGAGTGGAACAGTAGATGAGGCTTAGCGATCTATTAGGAAAAGAAGTTGTCAATCTTTTGGACGGTTCAAGACTCGGTGTGGTAGGTGACTCCGATTTAGTGATTGACAACGCAAGCGGTCAAATCGAATCAATCATTCTTCCCCACAGAGGGGGGCTAAAAAGTTTTTTTGGAGACCAACAGGAATTAGTAATCCCATGGGAAGCTGTAAGGAGAATTGGGTCAGAGGTAATTATTGTCGAACTTGACGGGGGGATGAGGGGATTGCGATCTCAATTTAGTTGACAACTTTTTGGCTGTATGCTACCATTTTTTCAATTATAATGGACATTTGGGTATAATAACCTTGAAAACTTGGTTCGTTGTCTGGTGTATCCATATTTGAAGCAGGTTTAGTGGAAACGGTTGTGAAGAATCGCAACCGTTAAAATTTTATTGGACGGAGGGCAGCTATATGGAAAAATTTAGAGTGCTGGTTACAGGTGCAGCAGGTAAAATGGGACAAGCAGTAATGCGGGGCGTACTAGATGATCCTGACTGCCTGCTGGTCAGTGCAGTTGATGTGCGCTTAACCGGGACAGACGTAGGTACCGTTTTAGGCAGGGAGCCTTTAGGGATCAAAATTGAGAATGATCTCCAGCAGGCCATTCAACGGTCGGTTCCCGATGTAATGGTTGACTTCACAGTGCCGGATGTTGCTCAATTTAACGTGAAAACAGCTCTGCAAATGGGAGTTTATCCCGTTGTGGGGACCACAGGAATCCCGGAGGAGCAAATGGAAGAGATTTTTTCTCTCTGCGAGAGTGAAAACCTGGGGGCATTTTTTGCTCCGAACTTTGCTATCGGAGCAGTTTTGATGATGCAGTACGCGAAAAATGCAGCCAGATTTTTCCCAAACGTGGAGATAGTTGAACTGCACCATGACCAGAAAAAAGATTCCCCTTCCGGTACAGCCTTGAGGACTGCCGAATTGATTTCCCAGGGCAGGGGTGTCAGCAGAAAGGAGAAAAAAGGTTTTGAAAAGGTTGCTGGTGCAAGAGGCGGTGAATATGAGGGGATAAACATTCACAGTATTCGCCTTCCGGGATTTGTTGCTCACCAGGAGGTTATTTTTGGCGGTCTGGGACAAACTTTGGCAATAAGACATGATTCCATAAGCCGGGAATCTTTTATTCCCGGAGTACTGCTGGCTGTCAAGGAAGCTCCCCAAAGGGAAGGTGTTGTCGTAGGGCTGGAAAACCTAATGGGTCTTTAGCCTTGAAACTTGTCTTGAGACGGCCTTCGATTAACAAATATGCACCTCCAAAAAGGCTGTTTCATATACTGAAATGTCGACAGGAGTTCTCCAGGGAGGCGTCTTTGCTATGAACGTTGACCTAACAGGTATACAAATCGCAGTTTTGGGTGGAGATGACCGGGAGTTAGTTTTTATTCCGAAACTGGCAGAAATGGGTGCCGTAGTAAAGGTGGTTGGCTTTGGTGCCCACCAAATTGTAGAACCGTCCATTTTGTGCGATAGCCCGGAGAAAGCAGTTGAGGGTGCGGATGCGGTAATTATGCCTATGCCTGGAACAGATGCCAGGGGAGTAATCAGAGCTGTTTATTCTGAGAAGAAGCTTGTGTTTGATGAGAGTCTCGCAGAAAAGCTCTCGGGAACCCCGGTTTTTATAGGGGTGGCAAAGCCTTATCTCAAAAAGCTGTGCCAAAAGCAAAATGTACCTTTGATTGAAATTGCAGAAATGGACGAAATAGCTGTTTTTAACAGCATCCCCACAGCTGAAGGTGCAATACAAATCGCTATGCAGGAGACTCCATTTACAATTCATAAGAGCCATTGCTTCGTCTTAGGTTACGGGCGTGTCGGCATTACTTTGGCACGAACTCTCAAAAATCTGGGAGCTCATACTTATGTGGCGGCACGAAGTGAACGGGACTTGGCCCGGATTTATGAACAGTGCTTAGAGCCTGTATCTTTTGACTGTCTTGAGAAGGCGATTTCACGGGCGGATATAGTTTTTAATACTGTCCCATCATTTGTGTTGACAAGGAAATTACTCCAACGCCTGCAAAAGCACTGTCTGATTATCGACCTGGCCTCGGCGCCCGGAGGGACGGATTTTAAATCTGCAGAGGAGATGGGAATTAAAGCCATACTGGCACCTGGACTGCCTGGGAAAGTAGCTCCTGAGACTGCTGGGAACTTTTTGGCTGAAGTACTGCCAAAGCTGATTGTAAAGTATACCACCTAGGGGCGTGTTGGAGGTGCACAAAAATGTCTCTGAAAGGTGTAAGGGTCGGTTTTGCACTAACTGGGTCACATTGCACCATTGGTAAAGTATTGGACCAGATGGAAAAGCTTGTTGAAGCCGGTGCGCAAGTTACACCTATTATTTCTGATTCTGTAAACGAGACAGATACACGATTTGGCTCGGCCGCTAAATGGAAGGAGGAGATTGGTAAGCGGACAAAGAATGATTTAATTACCACTATACCGGAGGCTGAACCCGTTGGTCCAGGGAAGCTTTTTGATATCATGATAATAGCTCCTTGTAGCGGTAATACCCTTGCCAAACTGGCTATGGGGATTACCGATACTCCGGTTTTAATGGCTGCAAAAGCCCATCTGCGCAATGGGGGGCCTTTGGTTCTTGGGATTTCAACCAACGATGGGCTGAGCATTAACGCCAAAAATCTTGGGTTGATTCTGAACATGAAAAATATCTATTTTGTTCCCTTTGGTCAGGATAACCCGGAGGAAAAAACAAATTCTTTAGTGGCGCATATGAACCTGATATGTGAGACACTGGAGGAGGCACTTAAGGGTAAGCAGATTCAGCCTGTTTTAAGGGAATATATTAACTAAAACGTAGTGCTGTTTTAAAAAAGCAGTTCGGCGGAGGGGGCCACTATGAAGACGTATAATCTGGCAGTTGTAGGAGTTGGAGCTGTAGGTAAAGCACTGATTGACGTATTAGATGAGCGTGATTTTCCGGTCAAAGAGTTAAAAGTACTGGCTACCAAACGGTCTGCCGGAAAACAGGTTCAGTTCAAGGGAAAAACACTGACTGTAGAAGAGACGAATCCGGGGTCTTTTGAGGGAGTTGATATTGCTCTTTTTGCCGGGGGAGGTGCCAGCCGTGAATTTGCTAAAGCGGCGGTGGACGGGGGCGCTGTTGTAATCGACAACAGTAGCTGCTTCAGGATGGACCCAGAAGTGCCTCTCGTAGTCCCCGAGGTAAACCCTCAAGATGTAGAATGGCACAAAGGGATTATTGCCAACCCCAACTGTTCAACCATTCAGATGGTTGTAGCCCTTAAACCTCTCCATGATGCTGCCCGAATAAAGAGAGTTGTTGTCTCCACATACCAGGCCGTATCAGGGGCCGGCAATGATGCCATAACCGAACTGCTGGAACAGACTAATGATGTTCTCACCGGAAGAAAGATTTCAACAAAGGTTTTTCCACATCAGATTGCTTTTAATGTACTTCCCCATATTGATGTATTTTTGGAAAACGGGTATACAAGAGAAGAAATGAAAATGGTTAATGAAACCGTAAAAATAATGGGAGATGAAAGTATTAAGGTTACTGCTACCACTGTAAGGGTACCTGTTATTACAGGTCACAGTGAAGCAATTAATATTGAAACGGAGAAAGAACTTAGTGCCGAAAAGGCCAGGGAAATACTGGCCTCTGCACCGGGGATAAAGGTGATAGATAATATCGAAAACTTTGATTACCCTTTGCCGTGTGACTGTGTTGGTCTGGACACTGTATTTGTTGGTCGGATACGTGATGACTATACTGTTGAAAACGGCCTCAACCTTTGGGTTGTGTCAGACAATCTGCGCAAAGGTGCAGCTACCAACACGGTTCAGATAGCTGAATTGTTGGTGGCCAAGAACCTAGTATAACCGGAGGTAACGATGGATATTATTGTCCAAAAATTTGGGGGAACCTCAGTTGGAACTTTGGAAAGCCGCCAACTTGTCGTTGAAAAGATTCTGGCTGCCAAAAAGAAAGGCCATTCAGTGGTTGTTGTCGTTTCTGCAATAGGAAGAAAAGGGGAACCTTATGCTACTGACTCACTTATTGATTTTGTGGGAAAAGTAAATAACGATATCAGTACCCGGGAATTAGATCTGTTGCTTTCCTGCGGGGAAATTATTTCCAGCGTTGTCCTGGTTGGAATGCTCCAGGCTGTCGGGTATAAGGCTATATCTCTTACCGGTGTCCAGGCGGGGATTATCACAGACGGTTGTTTTGGTAGTGCCCATATTGTAAGAGTAAAGCCGGATCTGGTTACCAAGTATCTCAAAGAGGATTACATTGTGGTTGTTGCCGGTTTTCAGGGCGTAAGTGAAGACGGGGAAATTACCACTCTGGGAAGGGGCGGCAGTGATACTACAGCAGCGGCACTGGGTGTTGCCTTGAATGCCAGTGTTGTAGAAATCTATACAGATGTAAACGGTTTAAAAACTGCAGACCCAAGAATTGTAAGCAACCCGAAAACCATTGACAGGGTAACTTATAACGAAATTTGCCAGCTGGCATATGAAGGTGCCAGGGTAATTCACCCCCGGGCTGTGGAAATCGCCATGCAGGGAAATGTCCCGATTAAAATAAAATGTACCTTTACTGATGAGCCCGGTACTTTGGTTACCAGTAGCCTTCAGCCTTACGAGGAGACGACCATCAAAGGGGACCGCCTGATAACGGGAGTAACACAAATTGTGGGAATAACACAGGTGTGTGTAGACACCACAGGGCTGGATGACCCCTGTTTCAATATGAAATTTATGTCAAAGCTGGCTGAGGAACACATCAGCATTGATTTTATTAACGTTTCACCCGACCGGACAGTATTTACCGTTCCCGATGGAACAGGTGATAAAGTGTTGGAAATAGTGAAACAGTTTAATGTTGATGCCGTTTTGCGCAGGGGCTGTGCCAAAGTTGCAGTTGTAGGAGCGGGGATGACCGGAGTTCCCGGAGTAATGGCCAGGATAGTAAAGGCACTTACCCTGCAAAATATCCAAATACTTCAATCTGCCGACTCCTATACCACTATATGGTGTCTGGTTGATAACAGGGATATGTGTGCGGCGGTCGCTGCCTTACACCAGGAATTTGGCCTTGGGGAATAAAATTTTATGAGATGAGGTGAACGACATGCTGGATTTTGGTAGAGTAGTGACGGCGATGATAACACCTTTTAAAAAAGATTATGGTCTGGATCTGGAAAAAGCCGCCGCAATTGCTCAACACCTCGAAAAAAACGGGAGTCAGGGAATTGTTGTCAGCGGAACCACGGGGGAAAGCCCTACACTGTCAAAATCAGAAAAAGTGGCTCTTTTTGAGACTGTTAAGAGTGCCGTATTGGATAAGACTGCAGTGCTGGCAGGTACCGGCACCAACTGCACCCGGGACAGCGTTGCCCTCACAAAAGAAGCTGAAGCAGTGGGTGTTGACGGCATCATGGCAGTTGTCCCCTATTATAATAAACCTTCTCAGGAAGGCCTCTACCAGCACTTTAAAGCTATTGCCCAGGCTACCAGGCTTCCTGTAATGGTTTATAACGTTCCTTCCAGGACTGCCTTAAACCTGCAGCCCCGAACTGTTAAAAGACTTTCAGAGATTGATAACATAATAGCTATCAAGGAGGCAGCCAATGATGTGGAACAGGCTGCCGAGATAAAGAAGCTGTGCGGACCGGATTTCAAAATATACAGTGGAAACGATTCCTTTACCCTGCCAATGCTTTCTTTGGGGGGACACGGTGTAGTCTCTGTTGCTTCCCATATTGTGGGCAGTGAAATCGGCGAAATGATTTCCGAATATCTGGGGGGGAATACCTCCCGGGCATGGGAAATTAATCTAAAGCTCTTGCCGCTGTTTAAAGTCTTATTTATTGCCAGCAACCCGGTCCCATTGAAAAAGGCGTTAAATCTCCTTGGTTTTGATGTGGGGCCTGTACGATTGCCCTTGGTGGAAATGGAAGAAGCTGAAGCTAAGATACTTGAACAGTGCCTCAAGGACTACGGTTTGTTATAGAAAGGTTGCTTGATTCAGCAGCATGTAAATATCAGGAAAAGTTTTTTACCCTGCGTTATTTTATGCAGGGTAATTTTTGTTTCCAGCCTTTTCCTTACTCTACAATTCACACTGGACATCTCAAAGGCAGACGCCGATCCAAACCGGGCTGCCAAATAATCAACGTTTTGTTTCAAATTAGCCGGACCGGGTGTCCTTCCTGCTCCTCCCGGTTATGTAACTGCTCTTTGCCAGGATCCGTATCCAAGTGCTCTTCAGTCCTTCGCAAAAGGCAAGGAAGAAAAACTTGCACAAGTTTGTGTATCCTGTTTCTTATTATTCAGGGTTTTTTATTCCCTCCGGAAACAGTAGTATACTGAACCCTGCCGAAAGCTCTATGCTGGCTGTGTATTTTTTGTAGGTTTTCGCAAGATGGTTATTATTTTGGACACCATAAAGATATACCCCAAGTATACGGAGGGATTAAAATGCAGAGGATATGCCCGGTATGCAATGGAATAGTCGCCTTAGCCGTATCTTGCCCTGACTGCGGCAAGTATATGGAGGATCTGGGGCATGTCAGCGATTATTTTGGCCCTTATAGCCCTTATGAGGAAAACTTCTGGCCTGCTTCCAATAGTCAGGCTCTTCGGCGTGTATCAGGCAATTGTGTGCATTTCCTCCAATGTCCCCAGTGTCAGCGCTGCACCAGCCGCTGGGTAAGTAAGATAATGGCCTGACCTCAATCTTAATGAAAAACTCTGTTAAACTAATTGACAGCCGGAAATTGGGATTATGGAACGAATTATGGGAGGAAGTAAAAATACTAAGTCGAACATTTATATTAAAAGGCAGATTAATTTTGCAGTTTTTTGAACAGGAGGCAGGGCAATGCGAAATATCAATGTGAGTTTAGGAGCGGTAGCAGGGGCAATTGCAAACGGCTCAGAGAATGAAAGGTGGTTTATTGATTTAGAACATGACAGGCTCTTTTTGATTTCTGCTCTCTTTCAAACTGATGAAGAAGTGGAAAAAGCCGTGGATATGATTAATTCCAATCCTGAGAATTATATATCTTTACCTTATCTCAGCCATGAAGAATTCCTGGATGAAGTAGAAATGTATACACGTACTCTGTCAGATAAACCAGTTCTTGCAAAATATTTACAGAAGGCTGTTGCGGAAAAGGCACCCAGAACCTACATTAAGCAGCTGCTGAATCGTGAACCCGGTCAAAGTCAGGATTTTGCTAATTTCTATTCAGAAAGGGTTCAGGAAAGGGCAAGCATTTGGGCAGAAAAACAGGGGATAAAATTTATTGGTTAGTCGGGTGATAATAACGTGGCGAAAAAACAAAGGAAGAAAAAACAGTTAATAAGGGAAGAATCCAGAGACAATACTTTATTTTATACCGCTTTGGCTGCTTTTGGAGTGCTTTTGTTTTATCCTCCTTTTTTTAGAGGACTGTTTTTTAAGGTTGAACAGCAGTGGACCTTATTATTTGCATCATTAGTTTTCTTAACTTGCTGTTTATGGCGGATTTCTGAAAAGGATTTCCGGTTTTTTAGGGGTCTCCAGAGCTATGCTGTTTTCGGTTTACTCCTGGCCTATGTTATTTCTTCATTCGGTGCTGCCGATTTGCGGCTGGCTGTGGCTGAAGTTGTGAAAATGGGCATTTATTTTATAGTGTTCTGGGTAGCCGGCCAGTTTGTCCGGAACAATAAGGCCTTGCATGTTATTTTGGCAGTCCTGTATCTAAGCGGCGTATGTGTGGCTTTGGCCGGGTTCCTGTCCGCTGTGGGAATTCTAGATATTCAAGATGGCTTTGTGAATGGTAGAATATATTCCACACTCCAGTATCCCAATGCCTTGGCAATTTTTCTTGCCGCCATCGCTTTTTTAGGTTTCTATTATTGGCTGGTTACATCCCCCGGGATAAAACGCCTTGGTCTTGCGGCAGGGAACTTTATTTTGCTCTTTGTTTTCGTCTCTACCAACTCCCGGGGAGGGTTTCTTGTAGCGGCGGGTATGGCAGTTTTGTATTTTTTGTGTTTGCCTGTGGAAAAGAAACTTCCATGGGCGGGGCATATTGCCTGCATTGCACCCCTGGCCGTCCTTTGTTCCGGAAGAGTTATTCCTGCTGCCATGGCCGAGTCATATGGTACTGCCTGGGGATGGTTTCTGGCCTGTCTGGCACTTTGCATTTTAATTCACTGGTTTGGGCAGCGTTCTCTAACCAGTCTGGGCTCAAGTATAAAGGGTATCAATGTTAAGAGAGCTGTCGCCCTGGGTCTTATCTGTATTGTCGTTATTGCGGGGATTATGCTGCTGCCGGGTAACGATACCGGTACCCCGGCTGCAGCAGGAACGGGTGAGGAGCAAGCCTGGTACTTCAAAGTGCTCCCTGAGCACATTGCTCAGAGGGTTTCAGACATAACACTGGAAACCCAGAGTGCTGCTTTAAGAATCTACTGGACCCTTCAGGCTTTTGACATTGTTAAACACAGCCCCGTCTTTGGACTGGGCGGCGGTGCCTGGGAGGCCTCTTACAGGATGTTCCAGGATTACCCGTACAATTCTACCCAGGTTCATAACCATTTCCTCCAGCTCTGGGCGGAAATTGGCACTGTTGGTTTTATACTTTACGCAGCAGTATGGTTGCTCTTTGTAATCACCTGCTGGAAGATTTTCCGCAGTGAAACGACTCTGGAGGGAAAGGTTTTTGGTGCTTCCATTTTTACAGCAGGTATCGGTCTGGGAGTGCACTCCTTTATTGACTTTGACCTTGCTCTTAGTGCCGTGGCCATTTTGCTGTGGACATGCTTTGGCCTTGTTTGGGGAAAAGGGCAAAATACCGGGGAAGTTCCTGATAAAGGGGGAAAGGATACTGGCAGGCAAAAGAAGGGGTTTATCGCAGGGACAGCAGTGCTGACTATTTGTTTTCTTGCCCTCCCGGTGAGTCTTCTGATTTCCAATGCCTATGCGAAAGAAGGTGTGGCCTACGCTCAAGCAGGTCATATTCAGGCTGCGGAGAGAAGCTTCATGGAAGCCTCCCGGTTTGACCCCTTTTCCGCGGATATTAAAGCTACATTGGCTTCCTTGAAGAATGCCCAAAAGGATAGGGAGGCAGCAGTAGACTATATGAATGCAGCCCTGGCCAGGAGTCCCTATGATGCCAGCTTGTATTCTTCCCTGTCAGATATTCACCTGACCTATGGAGAAATTGAATCGGCTATTGAATCAGGGAAAAAAGCTGTCAGGTGTGCACCATGGCTTGTATCTTCCTATGAAAGCCTTACCAATGCTTATGTTGAAGGAGGCATAGAATCCCTGACCAATGGGGATGTAGACGGGGCAAGAAAGTACTTTTCCGAGTGCAGCAGTATACCCCAGTTACTCAATGAAAATGCGGAAAAGATTCCTGAAAAAGCTCAAAAACTCTGGAGAGATCGCGACAAGTTTATGGCCTTAAACCCGGCTGTTAAGCTGAACATCGGGATATCCCAGATTTACCTGGGACAGTATGGGGAAGGCGAAGAAAGCTTAAAACCGGCGCTGGAAAATGAAGAGACGAAGGCGGAAGCCAGTTTCTGGCAGGCGGTACTTGCGGAGAAGAGGGGACAGACAGCTGACGCTGAAAAATATCTCCAGCAGGCAGATGAGAATTTGGCCGGGCAATTTGAGACCCTGGTAGGATTAACTGCCGTCCCCAAGGAATAAGTTTGTTTTAATAATATATTTGGGAGAGGTTGCTCAATGGGATTCAAAGAAAAAGTCTGTATTATGGATGAGGATAAAATTAAACGCTCGATTATCCGGATGGCCCACGAAATTATCGAGGTCAACAAAGGGATTGAAGATCTGGTCATTATTGGCATTAGGCGAAGGGGCGTGCCCCTGGGAGAAAGAATCCGCAATGTTATTGCAGAGTCTGAAGGTACTGCTGTGCCCTTTGGTATAGTTGACATTACTCTCTACAGGGACGACCTTACCCTATTTGCAGAACACCCTATTGTTCACAAGACGGAAATACCCTTTTCCATCCAGGGGAAAAAGGTAGTTCTTGTTGATGATGTTCTTTTTACGGGGCGGACTGTCCGGGCAGCTTTGGATGCCTTGTTGGATTTGGGACGCCCACAGCTAATCCAGCTTGCAGTTTTGATTGATCGTGGGCACAGGGAACTTCCCATTCATGCTGACTTTATAGGGAAAAAAGTGCCTACATCCAAGGAAGAAAATATTTTGGTAAACCTGGCCGAGATTGACGGAGAAGACAGGGTAATAATCGAAGAGGAGTAGATGATCTTTTTGGGATGTGAACTAAAAGGAATTAAAGGAACGACTGGATATCGATAAACCGGGAAGGCCTTGATAATTTTAAAGGGCAGCAGGTTTAGGGGGTTACATGATGCAAGTACATGCACCGATAATAGAACACCGGCGGATAGCAGATGATATTTTTTTGTTAACTTTATCGGTTCCAGATATTGCCGGGTCTGCAGAACCCGGCCAGTTTATCCATATTAAATGCGGTAGTTCCTTTGACCCGCTCCTGAGACGTCCTTTCAGCCTCAGCATGATCGACAAAGAAGCAGGAAACATCAGTGTTATTTATGAGGTCAGGGGGAGAGGCACAAAAATCCTGTCTACTTGTCCTGTGGGACAAACACTGGACATCATGGGCCCCCTGGGCAGCAGTTTTTCAATTTCCCATATAAGTCCCCAGTCCGGGGCAGTCCTTGTTGGAGGCGGGATTGGAGCGCCCCCGATGGCCTCTCTGGCTCAGGCCCTGATTGGGAAAGGATTAAAGAGGGTGACGGTTCTTTTAGGGGCTGCCAGTAAAGAAAAACTATTGCCTGAGGAAATATTCACCAGGACGGGAGCAGAAGTATTGATTGCTACTGATGATGGAAGTGCGGGATATCAAGGTTTTGTAACGGAATTGCTTCCTTCACAGGTATCAGGGGGTGAGGTAGGCACACCTGTCGTTTTTGCCTGCGGCCCTGAAGGTATGCTGAAAGCGGTAGGCAGCTTCTGTTTGAGTAATGGTATTCCCTGCCAGCTTTCTTTGGAGTCGGTAATGGCCTGCGGCGTAGGTGCCTGTCAGGGGTGTGTATGCAGGGTCTTGAGAAGAGGCAGTGTTGAATATGTGCGGGTATGTACCGAAGGTCCTGTATTTGATGCCGGGGAGGTTATATGGGATGACTGAAGTGAATTTAGCTGTAGACGTTGCCGGTATTACTATGGACAATCCTGTCACCACGGCTTCAGGTACATATGGTTTTGGTTTGGATTACTCCCGGTACTATGATGTAAACCTGCTGGGTGCCCTTACATTAAAAAGCATTACTTTAGAGAAGAGGGAAGGGAACCCTCCTCCCAGGATTATTGAGACACCGGCCGGTATCCTTAACTCTATAGGGCTGGCTAACCCGGGTCTGGACAGGTTTTTAACTGAAGTTATCCCCAGCCTGGAGGCAGTAAAAATACCGGTTTTAGCCAGCATTGCAGGGGATACAATCGGGGACTATGCCCTTTTGGCGGAAAAACTAAGCCAGGAGCCCAAAATTGCCGGGCTTGAGGTAAACATATCCTGTCCCAACGTAAAAAAAGGGGGTTTGGAATTTGGAGTGGATACTGTCCAAGTAAAAAAGCTGGTACAGGCAGTCCGCAGTTCCACAGACCTGCCCCTGATAATAAAATTGTCCCCTAACGTTACCGATATAACTGCCATTGCCCGGTCGGCGGTAGAAGGTGGTGCCGATGCCCTGGCCCTTATCAATACCCTTCAGGGGATGAAGATCGATATTCAAACACGGAAACCCTGTATGGCAAACAAGGTTGCAGGGCTGGCGGGGCCGGCGGTTAAGCCGATAGGAGTGCGGATGGTCTGGCAGGTGGCACAGGCAGTAAACGTTCCCATTATCGGTATGGGGGGAATATGTACTGCAGAGGATGCCCTGGAGTATATAATGGCCGGTGCGACATCGGTAGCAGTAGGAACCTTCAATTTTGTAAATCCCATGGCTCCTGTTGAGATAATCCAAGGGCTGTATGATTACTGTATAAAAAATGGAATAAAGGACATTAATGAACTGGTTGGATGTTCCTTTAAATGATGTTAAGGGGGAAAAATGTTGGAAGCAAAAGATAGATTGATTGTAGCCCTCGATGTGGATACCCAGGATGATGCAAAAAATTTGATTAATCAGCTTTATGATATTGTTGGATTTTTCAAGGTAGGCATGCAGCTGTACTACAGTGCAGGTCCGGCAATCATTGATTATATTCAACAGTTGGGAGGAAAGGTTTTCCTGGACTTAAAGCTGTTGGATATACCCAATACCGTTGCTCACGCTGCCAGGGCACTTACCAGGCACGGTGCTGCTATTATCGACCTCCACGCTTCAGGCGGGAAAGAGATGATGTCCAGAGCCGTGGACACCGTCCATGAAGAAGCTGGGAAACTGGGAATTAAACCGCCTTTAATCGTTGGAGTGACAGTCTTAACGAGTATTTCCCAGGAAATACTTAACGAAGAAATCGGAATCAGCGGTCCGCCGGAAAAAACAGTTATCCGCTGGGCTCAAGCCTGTGAGGCTGCAGGTCTGGACGGAGTGGTAGCCTCAGGTATGGAAGCTAAAGCAATTCGAGACAATACAGGTCTGCCGGTTATCATAACTCCAGGCATCAGGCCAAAAGGAGAGGCAGCAGGTGACCAGAAGAGGGTATTGACGCCCCAGCGAGCCCTGGAACAGGGGGCTACCCACCTTGTAATAGGCAGGCCCATCACAAAAGCTGAGTCTCCCAGAAAAGCTGCAGCAGCGATCCTGGACGAAATAGGTGCAGTGTGAGTGGAACTGCTCCCAGTTTGGAAAAGGGTAGAGGTTGCCGAATAACAGAATCCGTTTCAAAAAATACTAAAAAAATGGGGGTAACTGCTGTGTTAAGCCAAGAAGAAATCCTGAAAATTTTTAAGAACAGCGGAGCCTTGTGGGAAGGGCATTTTGTTTATACATCGGGGCTTCATGGAAATAAATACATACAATGTGCCCGGGTTTCCCAGTTCCCCGAATATAACGAATTGCTCTGCAAGGAACTGGCTGGCAGATACAAAGAACAGGATATTGATGTTGTTCTGGGGGCTGCTGTAGGGGGAATCATAATTTGTTACGAACTGGCAAGGCAGCTTTCGGCAAAGTCTGTATTTGCCGAGCGTGTTGAAGGAAAAATGACCCTCCGTCGCGGGTTGGAAATCAACGAAGGAGAAAGGGTTCTCCTGGTTGAAGATGTGGTAACTACGGGTGGCACGGTGAAGGAACTTGTACCCCTTGTGGAGAGCAGGGGCGGGATTATTGTTGGAGGTGCCGCGTTCGTGAACAGAAATCCGGAGCGGGTAAAATTCGATTTTCCATTCGAAACCCTGTTAAGTACTGTTTTTAGCGACTACCCCCCTGAAGAATGCCCATTATGCAAGGAAGGCATACCTTTTGACAGACCTGGCAGCAGGACACTGGCTAAGTAAATAAAGCAATTTGATTGCTCCTGATGTTGAGAGGAGGTGGTAACGTGCCTTTAATTACTTACCATGGACATTCCTGTATCACGGTAAAAGGCAGTAACGGCGAAATAATTATTGACCCCTATCTGACGGGCAGCAAATATACCGACATCAGTCCCGGAGAAGTAGACGTTGATGCTGTCCTGATTACTCACGGCCATGATGACCATTTAGGGGATGCGTTGACTATAGCGTCTCAATGTGACGCCCTTGTAGTGGCGCCTATGGAACTGGCCAGTTTCTGCAGAAACAGGGGAATTAGAAAAACTCACTCAATGCAAATTGGAGGCAGCTATCAGTTTGACTTTGGGTGGGTAAAGCTTACCCAGGCACTCCATGGTTCTTGTGTTATTGAAAACGGCAGGATAGAGTATACCGGAAACCCCTGCGGCTTCCTTCTCCGTATCGACGACTCCATGATTTATCATGCGGGCGACACTGGTCTCTTTGGAGATATGAAACTGTTGGGTGATATGTATGAAATAGATGCTGCTTTTCTTCCTATTGGCGACAATTTTACCATGGGGCCGGAAGATGCCTTGGTGGCGGTAGGACTGCTGCGCCCCAGGATTGTGGTGCCCATTCATTACAACACTTTTGATGTAATATCCCAAGATGCCGATTCTTTTAAGAAGGCTGTGGAAGAGAATACCAACAGCGCCTGTTACGTACTGGAACCCGGAGACAGTTTTGAACTTACACCTGGCAGCAGGAAATAGTGGAAAACGGGAAATGGAAATGGTCTGGCTTTAACTTGTGACCCGGCTGCTAACTTTGGCAAGGTTTTTCAAAAACATAGAAAAAATAAAAAAATAAAACAGAGGGCCTTGACCCTCTATTTTATTTCCGGCTCTTCAAGAA
>LFTO01000072.1 GCA_001513335.1 Clostridiales bacterium DTU086
TATGATGATTATTTTTCCTTTTCCACAGGACATTTCTCTTTCACCTGCACTGTGATAGTAAGGAGATAGCCGGCATAAGATCCTTCGCTGACGCTCAGGATGACACGCTCGCTTAATTTACTGACCGGCATAAGACCCTTCGCTTTCGCTCAGGGTGACATGCCCGGCTGCTCAGGGTGTCATGCGGGCTGCTCAGTATAAGGGGCAAGAGGGCTCAGGACAACACGCTCTCTTATCGCACAAGGCACCGTGACGGCGTAAAACCCTTCGTCAATGGTTGCGGATGACATGGTTTTCGTCATACTGAGGAAGCGGAGCTGACGAAGTATCTTTAGGCTGGCATAAGATCCTTCGCTTTCGCTCAGAATGACATGCCCGCTTAATTTACTGACCGGCATAAGATTCTTCGCTGCGCTCAGAATGACATTTCGTTGCTATTAAGAAAACGGTCTGTATCTCCTGGCAATTGCTTCGGCGGCTTTGATGCCGTCCACGGCAGAAGAGACGATTCCACCGGAATAACCGGCTCCTTCACCTGCAGGGTAGAGTCCGGATATGTTGGACTGGAAACATTCATCCCGCAGGATTCTCACCGGGGAGGAACTCCTGGTTTCCACACCTGTGAGGACAGCTTCATCCAGGGCAAAGCCCTTCAGTTTCCTGTCCAGGTTGGGGACGGCTTCCTTAAGTGTTTCCACAATAAAAGAAGGGAGGCACTCTGTTAAGTTAGCCAGGGTTACCCCAGGCCTGTACGTGGGCTCCACAGAGCCCAGAGAAGTGCTTTTCCTGTCCTTCAGGAAATCCCGCAAGAGCTGGACAGGGGCAGAATAGTCTCCTCCACCTAAAGCATAGGCTAGTCCTTCCCATTTCCTCTGGTATTGCACCACGGCCAGGGGGTCATCCCTGACGAA
>LFTO01000069.1 GCA_001513335.1 Clostridiales bacterium DTU086
TTTCTTACTTCATCGGCAACAACGGCAAAGCCTTTCCCCTGCTCACCTGCGCGGGCAGCTTCAATGGCTGCATTCAGTGCCAAAAGGTTGGTTTGGGAAGCAATCCCCTGGATCAGCTCCACAATTCCCCCAATTTCCTGGGAACGCTTTAACAGCCTTTCAATGGCAGCAGTGGCCGCATTAACAGATTCCGTAACCGATGCCAGTTGGACAGTTGCCTGGTCCACCAATTTGTTGCCTTCCGCAACAGCCTCCATTGTCTCTTTGGACGCTGCCAAAGTGGCCGCAGCGTTTTCCTTTGCCGCGGACCCATCACTTTTCAGCATTCCCGCCAAACGCTCCAATTCGTGCATTTCCTGGGAAGTAACATCACTAGATTCTGCCAGCTGCCCAACTACTGTAGCGACTTCTTCTGCCGCCCGCCCAGTTTCCTCCGATGTGGCAAGAAGGCTGGCACTGGCCTCAGTAACAGTATACGCCCTTTCCCGGAGCACACCTACAAGCTGGTTTAGCTTGCTGACCATAATCCCAAAGGAGGTCTGCAGTTCCCCGATTTCATCATTTCGGGACTTTTCCCCTGTCCCCACTTCTACTGTTAAGTCTCCCAGGGCAGCAGCTTGAGTAAGACCGGATAAGTCTTTTAAAGGAGGTACGATATTCCTGGTAAGTATGAAAGCAAGAACTATAGCAAGAAGCACTGCTGCCCCACTGGCTATGTAAAGGCCCCTTATCAGGCTCTTTTCAGTTTCTTCCATATCGGCTGTCACTTTTTCAACCTGGGCTTCTTCAGCAGCAAGGATTTCCCCGAGGTGCTCCTGTACCTGTTCTACTGCCGGGATCATTCTGGCAGAGAAAAGGCTGCGCGCCTCTTCAACTTCCCCCTTTTTATACAGCTCTACGACTTCCATACCCAAACGGTGAATTTCCTTGTGGGGTGCTTCCAGGTCAGCAAAAGGCTGCTCCATGTACCCAGGGGGTGTAAATGAGTAATACCATTGACCCAAACCGCACTCTTCGTGAGATCTTATCTCAGGTATTTTCCCTTGAATAAACATGCTGCTGAACTGCTGCATCCACTTTAAGTGGTCAACCTCCTTCTGGATAAGGAAAGACTGCAGTTGGTAGGCTTCAGCAACCGCCTCGTCCATTACGTCCACCTTTTTCAAGGAGGTAAATGCGAAAACACCTAGCGCCACAATAACTACTGCCACAATCATAAAACTGGCCAGTAATTTCTTAAAAATGCTCATCCTCTTTCCCTCCC
>LFTO01000213.1 GCA_001513335.1 Clostridiales bacterium DTU086
GTCCATATCCGGTCCCGTCAAGAATAACACCGATTACCGGCTCATTCAGCATGTTTTCCGCCATTACGGCAGCCATGTGTCCGTGGTGGTGCTGAACAGCAAATTTCTCTGTTTCGGGAATCTCTTTTGCCAGCTTGCTGCTGTTGTAACCGGGGTGCATATCATACCCTACTATTTCCGGCTTCACTTCCAAAAACCGCTCAAATTTGTCCAGGCTGTCCCTGTAATTTTCCATAGCCTCAAGAGTATCAATTTCCCCCATGTACTGGCTGGGATAAGCGCTCCCATCCTGCTTTACGAGGCAGAACGAATTTTTCATCTCTCCCCCTGCACCTAGGACCACAGCCGGAAAATCGGGATCCATGGGTATCTCCACAGGCCGGGGTACATAGCCCCGGGAACGCCTGTTAAACCGTACAGTGCCGCCGGCAACCCGCAGTACCGAGTCGTCGGTCCTGTTTTCAATGTCCCGGTTGTGCATGATGAAATAGTCAGCGATGCCTCCCAGTCTTTCCACCGCTTCCCTGTTGTCTTTTTCCAGAGGCAGGCCGCTGGGGTTGCCGCTGGTCATAACCAACAGATCCACCTCTTCATTAAAAAGGAGCAGGTGAAGAGGAGTGTAGGGAAGCATCACACCCAGGGTCTTCAGACCGGGAGCCAGATTTGGCGGAAGAGCGCAAAAATCCAGCCTGTCCAAAACAACTATAGGTGCCTCTACCCCTGAAAGGAGCTTTTCTTCCTGTTCACTTACACGGCAGTACTTTTTTACCGTATCCAGGTCCCTGGCCATAACTGCCAGGGGCTTGGCAGGGCGCCCCTTTCTCTCTCTGAGTAAGGCAACCGTTTCTTGATGGTGGGCGTCACAGGAAAGGTGAAAACCTCCCAGCCCCTTAATCCCAACAATTTTTCCTTCCTTTATAAAATGGAAAAAATGGTCTCTCCAGTCCCCGGCTATCTCCTGTCCTGTGCTGTCAGTAAGAATAACCCGGGGGCCGCACCGGGGGCAGGCAACAGGCTGGGCATGGAAACGCCTGTCTGCCGGGTTATTGTATTCTTCCCTGCACTCATCACACATGGGAAATAAAGACATAGTAGTCTTGGAACGGTCATAGGGAAAATCCCTGACGATGGTAAATCTGGGGCCGCAGTTGGTGCAGTTGGTAAAAGGGTACAGGTAGTGCCTGTCCGTGTAGTCAAATACTTCCTTAATACAGTCACTGCAGACAGCAGTATCCGGGGGGACCAGGACATCTGTCTCTTCCTCTCCGGTACTCCGCCTGATGCAAAAATCCATATAACCGCACCAGTCAGCTTTTTCTACCTCCATGGAAGAAATCCTTGCCAGGCGGGGAGGTTCTTCCTTAATACGGCGGACAAAAACTTCCAATTTGTCAGAAGGCCCCTCCACGTGAACTTCCAGCCCCCTGGTGGAATTGAGAACCCACCCGGACAGATCCAGTTC
>LFTO01000199.1 GCA_001513335.1 Clostridiales bacterium DTU086
GGGCGGTCCAAAGTACCCGTAGTCTGCAGTGATGATTATTCTTTTGAACTGGGCAAAGGAACTGTCCTCCGGGAAGGAAATGACGCTACAATAGTAGCCGCCGGCATTACCGTTGCCCTGGCTTTGGAAGCTGCCGAAATCCTGCTGGAAAAAGGCCTGGATGTTGAAGTCATAAACATGGCTAGTATCAAGCCTATCGATGATGACCTGATAATAAAAAGCGCACAGAAGACCGGCTGCGTGGTAACAGCCGAAGAACACAGCATTATCGGGGGGTTAGGCAGTGCTGTAGCAGAAGTGCTGGTTGAGAATTTGCCTGTTCCCATGGAGAGAGTAGGGGTCAGGGACAGTTTCGGGGAGTCCGGTACTCCGGAAGAACTTCTTGAAAAGTACGGGATTACTTCCCGCCACATAGCCTCTGCCGTGGAGCGTGCAGCAGGCAGGAAATAAATACCACCGTATAAATCCTCCTTCATAAGACACACTATTTATTAGAAAATATGGAAGGAGGATTTTCTTGTGCAGCTTTCAGAAAAAGAACTGTTGATGGTTAGCGAGTGCCTGTTGGGGCATATGAGCACCATCGAAAAATTTCGCAGCTATTCTCAGGCATGTACAGACCCGGAAGTGAAGCAGCTGCTGGACTCCCATGTGAGAAAAATGGATCGTCACAGACAGGAACTGATGAATATGGTTCAAACCAGCGCTGTAACCGGTACCACCGGTTATACTCCCTTTTCACAGGCATACCAGTATGGAGGCAGCCAGTATGGAACCCAGCAGTTTTCCCAGGGTCAGTATGGAACTCAGAGCCAGTATGGAGTAGGCCAACAAGGACAGTTTGGACCAGCAACTCAGAGTCAATACGGCATAGGATCGCAAAGTCAATATGGAACCCGGCAGCAAAACGTCGGTACTCAAAGCCAGTATGGTATAGGCTCCCAGAGCCAGTACGGGACTCAGTACGGGGCAGGCACACAGAGCCAGTATTCTCAGGGGAGTATTGGTTCGGAACACGGTGTAGT
>LFTO01000076.1 GCA_001513335.1 Clostridiales bacterium DTU086
CTGACGGAGGAAGGGGTAGCCAAAGTTGAGCAGATGCTGGGAGTGGAAAACCTGTACGAAAACGAAAACATCGAGCTCAGCCATCATGTTAACCAGGCCTTAAGGGCCCATATACTGATGAAACGTGACCGGGACTACGTAGTAAAAGACGGACAGGTAGTAATTGTGGATGAATTCACGGGCCGGATGATGTTTGGCCGCCGTTTCAGTGAGGGACTGCACCAGGCTATTGAGGCTAAAGAAGGAGTTAAGATCGAAAGAGAATCTCAGACACTGGCAAGCATAACCTTCCAGAACTATTTCCGGATGTATCATAAGCTGGCAGGTATGACCGGTACGGCAGCTACTGAGGAACAGGAATTCAGGAAGATATACGGTCTCAGCGTTGTTGAGATTCCTACCAACGAGCCCATGATCAGGGTGGATTATCCTGATATTGTCTACCGTACAGAAAAGGGAAAGTTTGAAGCCGTAGTAAACGAAATAATCGAAAGGTACCAAAAAGGCCAGCCGGTATTGGTGGGTACCATCTCCATTGAGAAATCTGAAATGCTCAGTTCCATGCTTAAGAAGAGAGGGATACCCCACCATGTTTTAAACGCAAAGTATCATGAGAAGGAAGCTGAAATCATTGCCGAGGCAGGCCAGAAAAATGCTGTCACCATTGCAACCAACATGGCCGGTAGAGGTACCGACATCGTCCTGGGTGAAGGTGTTACCGAGCTTGGTGGACTGCACATAATCGGAACGGAAAGGCATGAGAGCAGGAGGATTGACAACCAGCTCCGCGGTCGTGCCGGGCGCCAGGGAGACCCCGGGTCCAGCCGTTTCTACGTGTCCCTGGAAGATGACCTGATGCGCCTGTTTGGTTCCGATAACATTATGGGTATCCTGGATAAAGTGGGGATGGATGATTCCATACCTATAGAGCATTCCATAGTGTCCCGGTCTATTGAAAATGCCCAGAAACGGGTAGAAAACAAGAACTTCGATATCAGGAAGCACGTCCTTGAATATGACGATGTTCTCAACCAGCAGAGAGAAGTAATTTACAGCCAGAGGAGACAGGTTCTTGAGGGTGAAAACCTTAAAGATAATATAATTGAAATGATCAAAACCCTGGTGGAAAATACCATGAACATGTACACCAGCCACAGCCCCTATCCTGAGGAATGGGACCTAAAGAGCATGCTTGACTACTGCGAACAGCTTTT
>LFTO01000034.1 GCA_001513335.1 Clostridiales bacterium DTU086
GCAGAGTCCGTTTTGTTTACGTGCTGCCCCCCTGCACCACCGGAGCGGTAGGTATCAATGCGGAGATCGTTAGGGTTTATTTCCACCGAATTATCTTCCTCAACCTCAGGTATTACCTCCACAGAAGCAAAAGAGGTGTGCCTCCTCCCCGAGGCGTCAAAAGGAGAAATGCGCACCAGCCGGTGTACTCCCCGTTCCGCTTTCAAGCAGCCGTAAGCATAGTCGCCTTTGACCAGTGCAGTTACGTTTTTTGTCCCGGCTTCTTCTCCGGGAAGGTGGTCCAGGATCTCTACCTTCATTCCCTTTTTTTCCGCCCAGCGGACATACATCCTGAAGAGCATATCCACCCAATCCTGGGCTTCAGTGCCTCCGGCACCCGCATTAAGAGAAATTATGGCATTGTTTATATCATACGGCTCTCCCAGAAGGAGCTGCAGTTCCATGTTTTCCAGGTCCTCTTCCACACTGCCCAGTTCAGCCTCAATATCCGAAGAAAGAGACTGGTCGTTTTCTTCCACAGCCATTTCCCAGAGGATTGATACATCTTCAGCTCTCTGAACAAGCCTGTTGTACTGTTCCAGGAGATCCTTCAAGCCGGTCAGCTTCCGCATGACCTTTTGGGCAGCATCCTGATTATCCCAGAAACCCGGTTCGACTACTTTCTCCTCCAGGCTGTCAATCTCTTTTTGTTTGGCATCCCAGTCAAAGAGAGACCCTCAAATCTTCCAAGCGCCTTTTCACGCCTTCGATATTATTGCGGTAATCTTCAAGCACTTTTTTCACACTCCTTAATTACCATTACCGGCACCGGTTTCTCCCGTTAAGCGCCTTTACCACAGCACTTTTTGTATTTTTTCCCGCTGCCGCAGGGACATAAATCATTCCGTCCCACCTTTTTCGACCTTACAGGCTCCTTGCGGGCGTCTTCCTCAGAATACTTGTTTTCCACAACATTCTTGGGACCTTCACGCTGTTCCTGCACAATATTAGCACGGAGGACCAACCTCACTGTATCCTCCTGAATAGCAGCAACCATGTCGTTAAACATCTGGTAACCTTCAAACTTATACTGCACCAGGGGGTCCTGCTGACCGTAAGCCCTCAGGCCAATACCCTGTCGCAGCTGGTCCATGGCATCCAGGTGGTCCATCCACTTCTGGTCAACAACCTTCAGCATTATAAAGCGTTCCAGCTGCCGCATGATTTCCGGACCCAATTCCTCTTCCCTGCGTTCATAGTAATTCAGGGCCGATTCCAGCAGTGTCTCGTGGACTTCTTCCTTACTCATGTTCAGAAGCTGCTCAGGAGTAAGACTGTGTTCCGGAAGGAAAAGCTGTTCGCAGTAGTCAAGCATGCTCTTTAGGTCCCATTCCTCAGGATAGGGGCTGTGGCTGGTGTACATGTTCATGGTATTTTCCACCAGGGTTTTGATCATTTCAATTATATTGTCCTTGAGGTTTTCACCCTCAAGCACCTGTTTCCTCTGGCTGTAAATAACTTCTCTCTGCTGGTTGAGAACATCGTCATATTCAAGGACGTGCTTCCTGATGTCGAAGTTCTTGTTTTCCACCCGCTTCTGGGCATTTTCAATAGACCGGGACACTATGGAATGCTCTATAGGTATGGAATCATCCAT
>LFTO01000236.1 GCA_001513335.1 Clostridiales bacterium DTU086
AACCCCTGTCTCTTCCTTGATAATATTCTCTTGCATTGACCCGTTAGGATTCCGCTCTCTCCCTACTCCCGGCTCAGGAAAATCTGCATACTTTGCTGCTGGAGTCAGTAGGGTGAACCTACTTTGCTTTGTTTTTCGGCAAAATTAAAGAAAAAAATACCCCGAGTATTCAGTTACGCCAAATGGCCCTAATACTCGGGGAATGAGTTAACTATCAGCCTTTTTCGTTGCCAAATTCCTGAGACTTGTTGGTGGCATTGCTGGGAGGAGTTTTGTAAGGATTTTCTTTCAGAATATCCTCTTCGGCGGTGAGTTCCCGCCGTTCCTGATCATCCACCAGGTCTCCTTTTGTTGAAAACTGTAAAGGTTTCAGGTTTTTTTTGCGCTGCTTGGGTGTAGACATAGCACCCTCCTCTCTAAATATAAAGAAATGTATTTAAATTGTCTGCCAAAGGCACCGAGTTTATGCCTGGGCAGCACTCCGGTAAAATTTTTCTAAATTTGTCACAAAAACTGGAACAACAGGCATTTAACATATATAATTATTAGGTAATAAAATTTCGCTGGATGAAGGCTGCGGGATAGTTCCCACTTAAGTATTTTCAATAAAGGAACGCAAGGAAAAAATCTTTTAGGTAACAAACCGCAGTTGGACAGGACTCTGGAGAGATCCGGTTAACGGACACCGAAGGAGCAACTTTCCCTTGCACTGGGAAAGGAATCTCTCAGGTAAAAGGACAGAGGATAGGTGGGAAAAGAACCTCCCATTTATCACCTCGTCCTTTTGTTTTAGCCGGCGGTGGTATCCGGGTTTTTATCGGGTACACTAAAAGCGGGCCATTCCGAAATGGAGGTGTAAACATTGAGCGAAGATGACAAGTGCCTGAAACGGACTCCACTCTACGATATCCATATAGAGAATGGAGGGAAAATGGTTGACTTCGGAGGTTGGGAGCTGCCTATCCAGTATTCAGGAATAATCAACGAACACAAAACCGTACGTGAAGCGGCGGGACTCTTCGATGTATCCCATATGGGAGAAATACTGGTTTACGGCGAACAGGCCCTGGACCTTTTACAGGAACTGGTAACAAATGACGTATCTCTTGTAGAAATAAACCAGGTGCAGTATACACCCATGTGTAATGATGATGGGGGAATTATTGACGACCTTATCATTTACCGGTTGGCTGCGGACAAATTTATGCTGGTGGTAAACGCAGCCAATACGGAAAAAGACTACAACAGGGTCTGTGAAGTCAGCCGTGATTTTCCAGGTGCGGAAATTTCCAATGTTTCCTGGGACACTGCCCTGATCGCCATCCAGGGCCCCCTTGCCTGCAAAATCCTTTCCCGGGAATGCGATCAGGATATAGAAGCCATAAAGTACTTCAGGTTTTTACCGGAAGTAACTGTCTGCGGAGAGCAGGCCCTTGTATCCCGAACCGGTTATACAGGAGAAGACGGCTTTGAAATCTACTGCAGCAGGGAAAGCGCACCAATAATCTGGAAAGGTTTAGCCAAGCAGGGCGCCGAATACAATTTAGTTCCCGCAGGTCTGGGTGCCAGGGACACTCTCAGGTTTGAAGCATGCCTTCCCCTCTACGGGAATGAGCTGGATGAGGATACCAATCCCCTGGAGGCCGGTTTGACTCCCTTTGTAAAGCTTTACAAACCTTCTTTCCGTGGCAAAGAGAACCTAACACGGGTAAAACATGAAGGCCTAAAAAGGCGTTTGGTAGGACTTGAGGTAACGGGAAGAGGTATCCCCAGACACGGTTACCCGGTACTTCACGGATCTGTCGTTGTAGGAAAGATTACCAGCGGGACTTACGCACCTACCCTGGATAAAAATCTGGGACTGGCTTACGTCGCTGTTGATTGTTCTGAACCGGGAACAAATTTGTTTATTGATATTCGCAGGCGAAAAGTAGAAGCCCGTGTAGTCTCAATCCCATTTTATAAAAGGAGGCGTTAGTTATGAATCCAAGTGAATTGAAGTACACAGAAACCCACGAATGGCTGAACCTCGAGGGGAATAAATGTACCGTGGGCATTACCGACCACGCTCAGGAACAGCTGGGAGATATCGTCTTCGTGGAACTGCCGGAAGAAGGGGCGGAGCTGAGCAAGGGAGATGTGCTGGGAAATATTGAATCGGTAAAAAGTGTTTCTGAAGTCTATACTCCCGTATCTGGAAGGGTAATAGAGGTAAATGAGAAACTTCTCGATAACCCTGAACTGGTAAATCAGGACCCCTTCGGGGAAGGCTGGATTGCCAAATTGGAATTAACGGACACCGACAGCCTCGGTGAACTGCTCACTGCAGAAGAATACCGGAGTAAACTATAGCGGCCCAGGGAGGGAGCAACTATGCGGTACTTGCCCAATACTGAGCAGGAAAGGCAGGCAATGCTGGCCAGCCTTGGCATACAAACAACAGAAGAACTCTTTAAGGATATCCCTGAAGAGGTAAAGTTGAAAGAAACGCCGGACATTCCCCATCCTTTATCGGAGCTGGAAGTCAAGGTGCACATGCAGAAGCTGGCCCAAAAAAACAGATCATTAAATGAACTTGTGTCCTTTTTAGGAGGAGGCTTCTACGACCATTATATTCCCAGTGCTGTAAACTACATAATCAGCAGGGGTGAATTCCTTACTGCCTATACTCCCTACCAGGCGGAAATAAGCCAGGGGACACTCCAGTCTATTTACGAATTTCAGACAATGATTGCACAGCTGACAGGTATGGATATAGCCAACGCATCCATGTATGACGGGGCAACGGCCCTGGCCGAAGCAGCCCTGATGGCTGCTGCCCATGGAAGAAAACGGAATAACATAGTTGTTTCCTCAGCTGTAAACCCACTTTACCTGCAGGTACTTTCTTCCTACTTGCGGGGAAGAGCGGACCTGGAAATCCGCTATATTCCCGTCCGAAACGGAATTACAGGCACCTCAGACTTTGAACAGGTAATTGATGAGAACACTGCTGCCGTTCTGCTCCAGCAGCCCAACTTTTTCGGGTGCCTGGAGCAGGGAGCTGATATTGCTGAAATTGCCCACAAACACGGGGCAAAACTGGTTGTGTGTGCTGACCCTATTTCACTGGGCATTTTAAGTGCCCCCGGGGATTATGGAGCAGACATTGTAGTAGGTGAAGGGCAATCTTTGGGGAACGCCCCCTATTTCGGCGGCCCCGGATTAGGCTTTTTTGCCGCCCGTGAAGAATTCCTGCGCAGCATGCCCGGTAGAATAGTGGGAGCTACTGTGGATACCCAGGGGAAGCGGGGCTTTACCCTTACCCTGCAGACCCGGGAACAGCATATCCGGCGGGAGAAGGCAACTTCCAACATTTGTTCCAATCAAGCCCTTAACGCCCTTGCTGCATCTATATATATGGCGTTAATGGGAAAGCAGGGCCTTGCTGAAACTGCAGAACTCTGTCTTCAAAAGGCTCACTACGCTGAGGAGAAAATTTCCTCTCTACCCGGCTATTCAAGGGCTTTCCCTGCCCCTTTCCTCAAGGAATTTACGGTAAAATGTCCCGTTCCTGCCGCCAAAGTGGTGGAGAGACTCCTTGACAGAGGATTCCTGGCAGGTATCGACCTGGGTAAATATTACCCCAACATGAAGGACTACCTGCTGGTTGCAGTTACAGAAAAGAGAACGAAAGAAGAAATCGACTGCTTTGCAGAGCAATTGGAGGGGATAAAATGAGAGAACACACTGAACCGCTGCTCTTTGAACTAAGCAGAACGGGGCGGACAGGGCACTCTCTGCCTGAGCTGGATGTGCCCCAAAAACCTTACGAGGAGATGCTGCCGGAAGATGTTCTCCGGAAAAATCCCCCGGAACTGCCTGAATTGAGCGAGCCCGATGTTGTCCGCCATTATACAAAGTTATCCCAGCTCAACCATGCAGTTGATACGGGCTTTTACCCCCTGGGGTCCTGTACCATGAAGTACAATCCGAGAATCAATGAAGAAGTGTCCCAGCTGCCTGGATTTTCACAGCTGCACCCCCTGCAGCCGGTGCAGACTGTGCAAGGCGCTTTGGAGCTCCTGTTCAACATGGAAAAGTTTTTATGTGAGCTCAGCGGTATGACCCGTTTTACTTTCCAACCCGCTGCAGGAGCCCATGGTGAGTTCACAGGACTGTCCTTGATAAGGGCTTACCACAGCCACAAGGGTGACACCGGCAGAAACAAGATAATAATCCCTGACTCGGCACACGGTACCAACCCGGCATCGGTGGCCATGGCAGGATACAAAACTGTTCAGGTCAAGTCCAACGACAGAGGCGGGATTGATCTTGAGCACTTGAGAGAAATAGCTGATAATACCACAGCCGGACTGATGCTGACCAATCCCAACACCCTGGGCATTTTCGATGAAAACATTACTCAAATAGCTGAGATAGTACACAATGCAGGGGGACTCCTGTATTATGACGGGGCCAACGCCAATGCCATTATGGGTATTTCCCGCCCCGCAGATATGGGATTTGACATTGTACACTTCAACCTGCATAAGACTTTCTCCACTCCTCACGGAGGAGGGGGACCCGGTTCCGGTCCTGTTGGAGTAGTTGAAAAACTGGTTCCCTTCCTGCCCGTACCTGTGGTGGAGAAGAAAGACAACAGTTACTATCTCGATTATGACCGGCCTGAATCCATCGGGAAAATTCACTCTTTCTACGGCAATTTCGGTGTCATAATCAAGGCCTATGCCTACATCCTTTCCATGGGAATGGAAGGACTGCGCCGGGCAAGCGAGGAGGCAGTCTTAAACGCCAACTACCTGATGCGTGCCCTGGCGAAATATTTCCATCTCCCCTACGACCGGACGTGTATGCATGAATTTGTTCTCTCCGGCAGTAAGCAGAAAGAACTGGGGATCCGTACCCTGGACATGGCAAAAAGGCTTCCTGATTTCGGCTTCCATCCGCCCACTGTCTACTTCCCGCTGATAGTGGAAGAAGCAATGATGATTGAACCGACGGAAACAGAGAGCAAGGAAACCCTGGATGCCTTTATTGAAGCCATGAAGCAGATTGCCCGGGAAGCGGAAGAAAACCCGGATATGCTCAAAAATGCCCCTCATACAACTCCGGTAAGACGCCTGGATGAAACCCGGGCAGCAAGGCAGCCCGATCTGCGCTGGCGGCCATAACGGGGGCAGGGGCTGCCGCCGCTAACGGCGTGGGAGCTTGTCCGTAGCAGAATAATACATGCGGGCTTTAACTTAAAGTGCTTGTTACAGGTGAAATTATGCTGAGTATAACTCAAGCCAATAAATCAATTTCAGATTCCCTTTATTTGCCTCGGGAGACAAAGTCACTCATGGAACAGGCATGGGAAATCCGCACTGCCAATTTTCCCATGGAAATTTCCACAGTCACCCCGATAAAAACCGGCTCAGTCTCAGTCACAGGCACCGACTGTGCTCTGAACTGTGCCCACTGCGGGAAGCACTACCTCAAGGGAATGATGACCCTGGATGCAGTCCTTTCGGGAGAGGACAGGTCAAAGTATACAAGCTACCTTATCAGCGGCGGCTGTACAAGTCAGGGGAAAGTGCCTCTCCTTCCGCACCGGGAACAGCTGAGGCAGTTAAAAAAAAGCGCCCGTTTGAACCTCCATACAGGGCCGATTGACCGGGAAGAAGCCCGCTCCCTGGATGAAGTCGCAGATGCAGTATCTTTCGACTTTGTCTGCAGCAGGGAAATCCTCCAAAAGGTATACGGACTTGACAAAAATGTTTCCGACTACTTGGAAAGCTACCGGGCTCTGATAGAGTGTTTGGGCATCCAACGGATAATCCCTCATATTACCATAGGTTTAGCCCAAGGGCAGGTTACTCACGAAGTAGAAGCTACGGAACTTCTTGCCGCAGAGGGAATCAGCAGACTGGTGATTTTGGTCTTTATACCTACACGGGGTACAGGCTTCCAAAGGATACCTGCTCCAAACCTGGCGGAAACAGCTGCTGCAATTGCCCGGATTCGCGCTCTCATTCCCAGAACGCCTATTTTCCTGGGATGCATGCGACCCGGGGGAGTGTACAGACAGCAGCTGGATCTTTTGGCTTTACGGTGCGGAATCAACAAAATAGTCCAGCCGGCTCCCAATATTTACACTGCCGCCTGTGAATTGGGGCTGGAGGTAAAAACCGAAAAGGAATGCTGTGCCCTATGATACGATTGTCCACAGGAACTGCCGCCCTTCTGAAAATGGCAAATTGTATTTCCAAAGTCCCGCCAACCACAGCATACATGATGGCCGGCCAGAAATGTGAAAACAACTGCAGATTCTGCTCCCAGGCACGGGACAGTTCCAGTAAAGCTTCCCTCTTATCCAGAGTAACGTGGCCTGATTTCCCCCTGGAGGAAACTGTGGATGCTGTGGCTGCGGCATACAAAAAAGGAAACATAAGACGGGTATGCATACAGATAGTCAGCTGTCGGGAGAGCCGCGGGAACCTTTCCCGGCCGGTAAAAATGATTAAAGACAGGGTACCGGAAATTCCCTTAAGCATATCGGCAGCCTTTACCTCTCTGGAGGATATCCGGCATTTCCTTGATTTAGGTGCAGATGTTGTTAATCTTTCCCTGGACGGGGCATCTCGTCCAGTCTTTGAAAATATGAAACAGAAATCCTGGGACAGGGCATGGTCCTTTCTGAAAAAAGCTTCCCATGAATTCCCGGGGCACATCAGCACCCATATCATAGCTGGTTTGGGAGAAAGGGAGAGAGATATTGTAGAGTCTGTACAGAAATGCAAAGACCTGGGGATAGGCACCGGTTTGTTCGCCTTTACTCCAATTAAGGGAACCCCCTTGGAGTCAACCCCCCAGCCTCCACTGGTTTCCTACAGGAGACTCCAGGCAGCCAGGTACCTGATTATGAACCGGTATGCCCGTGCAGAACAGTTCTCTTTTAATACAACAGGATTCCTCACCGGGTTTGGAATGGGCTCCCTGGAATTGATAGAAATCCTTGGAAACGGGAAAGCATTCGAAACATCCGGCTGCCAGGGCTGCAACAGGCCCTACTATAACGAAAGCCCCCGGCAGATACCTTATAATTATCCACGGCCGTTGACCAGGGAAGAGATAGAAAAAGCAGTGGCAGCTGTCATTGAGGGAACCAGGGTTTTCAGCTGAAAACACCGGAAAAGAAGAAGTATTCCAATGTTATCACTGGTCCGGAGCCGCCAACACGGAATTGTAAACCTATATCCAACAGGTATCTGCCGGCAATTGTAAACAGCTCTACATATCCCGGCAGGCTGTGCAACCCCTTAAAAAACGTGCCCAGCAGGTTATGTAAAACCTTAAAAAAAGGAGGCTTTGAATGCAGGGAACAGATTTAGCAAAGGAAGGCCGCGCCTGGCGGCTTTTGGTGGATACACCGGCAGGAGGCGCCTATAATATGGCAGTGGATGAAGCCATACTCTTATCCCATGCCAGGGAGGAGGTACCTCCCACCCTTCGCCTGTACCAATGGAACCCCCCTGCTGTGTCCGCAGGTTTTTCCCAGGATATATTAAAGAAAATAGACCTGGAACAGTGCAGGGAACTGGGCATAGACGTAGTACGACGGCCTACCGGGGGCAGAGCCGTGCTGCACGATAAGGAAATTACATACAGTGTCACTATATCCCTTTCTCTCCTTCCCGGAAGTATACTGGAAACGTACAGGTTCATCAGCCGCGGCCTGGTGGAAGCCGTTAACCAGCTTGGACTTAGGGCGGAAGTTGAGGACAGGCCGGAAAAGTCAAGAAATCCCGGCTCAGCAGCATGTTTTGACTCCCCTTCCTGGTACGAAATTGAGGTATCCGGGCGCAAATTGGTAGGGAGTGCCCAAACCAGGCAGAAAGGAGTCCTTCTCCAGCACGGCTCGGTACTGTTAGAGCTGGACACAGCCAGGATGCAGCAGGTCCTGTCAGCACCTAATGAAAAGGTGCGCCAGCGCATCGCCTCCGCACTGGAAGAGAGGGCAACAGCTGTCAACCCAGAACTTATACGCATGGGGAAAGAGCCGGTGCAGCCCGACGCAGTCGAGAAGGCCTTAATTGAAGGATTCAGCCGGGGGCTTGGCATCACCCTTACCCCATCCGCCTTAACAGAAAAGGAAAGGATACTTGCGGAACACCTTGTCAAAACAAAGTACAGCGCACCAAACTGGAATTTTTATAGAAAGGAAGTGGGGCAACATGTATGACTTAATTGTTATTGGAGCCGGACCAGGAGGTTACCACGCAGCCATCCACGCGGCTCAGGAAGGACTGAAAACAGCCCTAATTGAAAAAAACCGCCTGGGCGGGGTTTGCCTGCAGGAAGGCTGCATCCCTACAAAAAGCCTGGTTCACAGCGCAGAAGTATTAAGAACATGCCGTGATGCCCACTTATTTGGTGTTGAGATAGAAAAATCCAGCGTTAACTGGCATGCCGTCCAAAAACACAAGGAAAAAGTTGTAGACCAGCTTACAAAAGGGCTGGAACAGCTAATGCCTGCCAACGGAGTTGAGGTACTATACGGTAAGGCCGCCCTTACGGAAAAAAGTGCAGGCCCTGAAAAGGAAGTGGCTGTCCAATTAAATGACGGCGCACGGACAACCCTTACGACAAGAAACATAATTATCGCCACGGGTTCTTCCCCTTCCCTGCCCCCTATTCCCGGGATTGATCTCCCGGGGGTTATCGGGAGCCGTGAAGCCCTGGAACTGACTTCTGTGCTGGAAAAACTCCTTATCATTGGCGGCGGCGTTATCGGTGTTGAATTTGCCTCTATTTACAGCGCTTTTGGCAGTGCCGTAACAATTGTAGAATTTCTGCCGAAAATACTTTCTTCTATGGATGGGGAAATAGCCAAACGAATGGAAGCAGAGTTAAGACGCAACAGGATAAAGATTCTGACCGGGAGCCGAGTAAAGGAAATCAGAGAAGCAGATAAGATACTTGAAGCTGTAATTGAAAAAGGAGACAAAGAGGAAATTATCCCAGCAGATACTATTCTCATTGCCACCGGGAGAAAGCCCAGCGTCCAGGGTCTGGGACTGGAATATACGGGAATCGAGTATGCTGAAAATTCAGGGATACAGGTTAACAGTTTGATGGAGACAAACATAGAAGGCATTTATGCCATCGGTGATGTAACGGGGAACTACCTGTTGGCCCATGTTGCTTCCGCTGAGGGAATCACGGCAGTAGACAATATTCTGGGAAAGAAGCGGGAGATGAACTATAAAGCGGTACCCAATGCTATTTACACCCACCCGGAGGCAGCAGGGGTCGGGCTTACCGAGGAGGAAGCCAGAGAACAAGGCATTGCCTATAAGGCAACAAAGTTTATGTTTAGTGGGAACAGCAGGGCAGTCACCATGGGTGAGAACCGGGGTTTGATAAAACTTATCACCACGGTACCAGAAAATACCGTAGTTGGAGCTCACATTATCGGCCCTAACGCCAGCGAATTAATTCAGGAACTGGTTCTGGCAGTGAACACTTCCGCAACAGCAGAGGATATAAGCCGCACCATACACGCCCACCCCACTCTCTCGGAAGCTTTGATGGAAACTGCACAAGGTGTATCAGGACGTTTTACCCATATGCTTTAGTAAAATCAGCTGTCAACGTGCAGGTCCTCCTGGTCAAAGACTACCAGCCGTGCTTTTCTCGCTACCGGCACCTGTTGCTTAAATAACCTACATAAGGCGAACAAATAAATAAAGCCCGCAAATGTTATTCCGCTACGGACAAGCTCCCACGCCGTTACCGGCGGCCGAGCCGCACAAGGCTTAAGCAAAACAAGTCCCTTCCACAATACGTGCGGACATTTGGGGGTCCGACATAACGTCAGTTGACAACAGTCGTACTGTGTGTTTCCACGGCTTTGTGCGGTCTTTGATTTTTTCCCGCAAACACGTGGTTCAAGCAGCAGGTGGATTTAGCGGTTAAGCTTATCCGTAGAGGAATAACACACGGGGGCTTTCTGTCTGTACAAAAACAAACTACCCGGAGCTGACGTCGTTGCTCCGGGTATCTGTATGCGCCGGCCTGGGGGTTCAGTCGAGGCCGGCAAAACTTCCTCTAAAAATTTTCAAGACGCTTGGAGATCCTCTACCCTTAATTACAAAAACTATCAGTAAATATTTCAGGGCTGCCCTAGAGGGTGGATATTTCCTTTAAAACAGGGCGCTGGTGCTCATCAACAAAGTAAGAAAACTTCACCTTATCCCCTGGCTGCAGACCATGCCTTTCCTCAAAATCCTCCCGAATGCTCTCATCCAATTGGAAGGCCTTTGCGGCTTGTTCCTCAGGAACACCGCTAATTTTTATTTCAATCGAGTGAGGGTCAATCTGCCCCACATATTCACCGGTATCCTGGAGCAGTTCCTCTTTCTCTGTTGTTTTCTGAACATTTTCCTTAAACCCTTTAAAGACTAACTCCCGTTCATCGGCAGGAATGGACAGCAAAACATTGGGATAGGTCAAAGCCTGGGTTACCAGGCTCCCCTCACCGGGAACATTTAGATCTGCAGTTATTTCTATGCTGTCCTCCGTGCCCTTGACTACTACATTTTCCAGGGTGTAACCACCTGTATTTTTTTCTCCGGCACTTAAAAGTACATACCGTTTCTCACCTACAGTGTACGAAAAAGCCCCCTCTTCCTTCAAATTCTCGTCATACCAAGCAGCAAACTCTGAATCCCCATAAAGCTCATCAAATGCATCAGTATTTACCTCTACCTGTTCAAATTCAATTTCACCCATTTGAAGTTCAGGTTTTTCAGCGGTGTCTTCACCGGAACCACAGGCAATAGTAAAGACCAAAACAAAAACCATAAGTGCTACAAATCTTAACCGTTTGCCCATTTCGGTACCTTCCTTCCAAAAGTTTTTGGGTTATTACCCTTATAGACTCATTAAACATTTTTTTTGTTCCTGTCCACAAGCATCAAAATTTACCATTTATAGCACATCTTTCCAGTGGTGCTCAGGGTATTGATATTCTTCATCATCTTTCTTGAGTGAAATCACATTGGTAAAATACGCATAATCAAAGTTCCTCTTTTCCTCAACAGACCATGCAGACATCCGCCTTGTCATTGAACGCCAAAAACATACCATTATAACCACAGTTGTGGCAAAACCAAAACCGGCCAGCC
Source organism: Clostridiales bacterium DTU086 (assembly GCA_001513335.1). Taxonomy (GTDB): domain Bacteria; phylum Bacillota; class DTU086; order DTU086; family DTU086; genus DTU086. Next base: position 11,175 of record LFTO01000236.1, read on the forward strand.
AGATTTGATTAATGGAAACACAATAGAGTGTAGCCGCCGCAAGAAGAATTGCAGAGCCAAAAGAAGCGTAGTAGTAGCCTTTCTGAGTCCTTTTTAGTAAAGCCCTCGACTTACCTCTGCCTATACTGACGCTCACTTTACCGGTTGTAATCAGCTCTTTTAGTCTATTAAAATCCTCTTCCGTTGCCTGTCTTCTGAATTGCTGTATCTCTTCTTTTTTGGACAGTCTCGCCATAGAATTGAACCACCTCAGAAAAACGTTTTTTAACCACTTTAAAACTTCTGCAAAAACTTATTAAGTCCTCTGCAATAGTTTGTTTAGTCCAGGTTTTTCTTGAATCTTAAGGAGGCTACAGTCAGGGTAGCTGTCCCAATAACAAAAAGTATGACTACGTCTTTCCATAAGTATTCCAGTCCCACTCCTTTAAGGATTACCCCCCGGAGAATTTCCAAAAAGTAAGTAAGAGGAATCAAATTGCCCAAGAGTTGTATAGGCAGCGGCATGGCTTCCCGGGGAAAAATAAAACCTGACAGGATTACACTGGGCAGTATGAGGAGAACAGTCATCTGCATGGCCTGGAGCTGGGTTCTGGCAACAGTAGATATCAGTATGCCCAGTCCCAAAGCTACCAGGAGGAATACCAGCGACTGCAGCATTAAGGATAACATGCTGCCCTTAACCGGTACGTTAAACCAATACACCCCTATAGACAATACAATTATTACATCGATAAAAGCAATAACCACGTAAGGGATAAGCTTACCGATTATCAGCTCCCTTGGTTTAATAGGTGTTACGATCAACTGCTCCATGGTGCCCCGCTCCCTTTCCCGAACTAAAGCAAAGGCAGTAAGCAGCACCGTTATATTCTGCAGTACCAGGCCTATCAGGCCGGGAATATTAAATTTTATGCTGTCCAACTCGGGGTTAAACCATACCTGGGGCCGGAAATCAATGCCAGGGACACTGTCCAGAGACACGCCCCGCTGCTCCAGGTGCCGGACACGAATATCCATTGACTGCCGCTGGGCAAGTATTGTTGCAGTATTCATTGCTGTCCGTGCAACAGTAGGGTCGGACCCATCCACAACAAACTGCACCTGGGGTGACCCGCTGCGCTTTAAGTCCCGGGAATAATTGGCGGGGATTACAAACCCCCCTTTGACCCTGCCGCTGTCGATCAGGTTGCTTATCTCCTTCTGGCTGTATACATAGTAGTTGAAGTCAAAATAGGTTGACTCCCTGAAATTATCGATAAGTTCCCTGCTGGCGGCACTCTTATCCTGGTCGAGAACTGCCACGGAAATATGGTCCACGTTTGTCGTCACCGCATAGCCAAAGAGAAACATCATAAGTAACGGCATCATTATGATAATGCCAAGACTGGCCTTATCTCTCTTTATTTGAATAAATTCTTTCTTTACTATTGCTGCCAGGCGTCTACCGTTCACGGACTGCCTCCTCTCCCCTCTCTGCGAAGGCAATAAAAACGTCCTCCATTGTATCCACACCCAGGTCATTCTTTAGTTTAGATGGCGGCCCCAGACCTATCAACCTCCCCTGGTGCATAAATCCCAACCTATGGCACTGGTCAGCCTCATCCATATAGTGAGTCGTAACGAATACCGTAACCCCCTGGGCGGCAAGCTGGTGGAGTATTTTCCAGAAATTCCTGCGGGATAAAGGGTCCACACCGGCTGTAGGTTCATCCAGAAACAACAAAGGAGGCTGGTGGAGCAGGGCACAGGCAAGGGCAAGCCGCTGTTTCTGGCCCCCTGACATGGTTCCGGCAAACTGCTTTTCTTTCCCCTCCAGACCAACCAGGGCAATCAATTCTTTCTTCCTGGCATCAGCCTCCCTGGCAGATACAGAATAGGTCCCAGCGTAAAAATCCATATTTTCAACAACAGTTAATTCTTCGTACAGGCTGAATCTTTGGGACATATACCCGATAGCCTGGCGGATGTTTTCAGTCTGGGAATAGATATCATAGCCCAATACGTTTCCTTCTCCACCTGTGGGTGTGAGAATTCCACAGAGCATACGGACGGTGGTAGTCTTTCCTGAGCCGTTTGACCCCAGAAAGCCAAAAACCTCCCCGCGGTTTATGGAAAAAGAGACCCCGTCCACAGCAGTGAAATCACCAAAACGTTTTGTTAAACCCGAAATTTCCAGTACTGTATCCATCTTTGGCTCACTCCCCCGCCAGGCGGGGAAAGGTTACTTCCGCCGACATTCCCGGCTTGAATTTATCCACCGCTTCCATGACTTTCACCCTGACCTTAAATACAGAGTCAGCCCTTTCCTCCTCCGTATTGGCATTTTCAGGTGTAAACTCTGCCTCTGAGGCAATATATGTTACCTGCCCCTTAAACTCTTTATCCGGAACGGAAGTAATGCTGATTAAAGCCTGGTCCCCTACAGCAACCCTGTCAAGGTACTTTTCGGGAACGTACACTTCAACCCAGAGACCATTAAGATCAATAATGGTAACCAGGGAAGCCCCCGTGTTCACCATTTCCCCTCTTTCCACATTAACAGAGGCCGCAGTGCCGCTGACCGGTGCTGTAACCCTGGCTTTGTCCAGGTTTGCCTGGGCGATTTTAACCGCCTTTTCCCCCTGGGCAATATTTGACCGGAGGACCTGGAGAGTCTCTTCCTTTACTCCTGACCGTATCAATTTGAGGTTTGCTGTAGATGCCTCAAGCTTTGCTTTTGCAGCATTCAATCCGGCCAGCTTCTGATCATACTCTGCCCTGGCATTCTCCAGTTCCTGGTCAGAAACAACAGCAGCTTCATGCAGGGACTCAGTCCTTTTAAGATAGCTCTCGGAAGCTTGTAGGGCTTTTTCCGCTCCCTCAAGAGCTGCCTTCGCAGAATTAACATCAGCTTCGGCTTTGGCAATTTCATCAGGGGTTGCCCCGCTTTCCGCCTCCCTCAGCTTGGCTGTGTAAATATCAACGGCAGACCTGGCCTGTTCCAGCTGGAGTTCCAAAATAGTTGTATCCATTGTGATTATCACCTGACCGGCTTCTACCCTGTCCCCCTCCTGAACGGAAACTACTTCAATACGCCCCCCTATCTCGGCACCCACATCTACCTCCGCAGCTTCAACGGTTCCGGTAAATGTCCCCTTTGACGAACCATCCCCACAACCGGCAGATGCAAACAAAACAGCAATCAATACCAGTATCCCGAATGCACCTCTCCAGTTCATTAACAGTCACCTTCCCCCACCGGTTTTTTCAGCATGCCGTTCAAAAATATGTCTACAATAGCTGATACCAAATCCTCATCTTCAAACTTGACGTATTTTTCTCCCTCAAAGGCATATCTCCAGGCAACAAAAATGGCCACCATCCCTACCAGGGCCCGGATTGAAATCTCCGGGTCAATATCCCGGAGGATCCCCTTCTGTTCCTGTTCTTTAAAATATCCCTGCAGAAGCTTTGCAGCAGGCAGGATTACTTCCGTCAGGAATTTATCTTTCAGTTCCGGATGGAACTGGGACTCGAACACGAGAATCTTTACCAGTTCAATATTTTCTTTGACAATCTCAAAACGGTTTCGGAGAAGTACTTTCAGAAATTCCTCGGGAGAATAGTCCTTCCAGTCTGCAAGTTTAGTCTTCAAGGATGCCACAACCACAGGATTGGCAACGCCAAAAAGCAGGTCCTTCTTGGTTGGAAAGTACCTAAATATGGTACCCTCGGCAACTCCGGCTTCCCTGGCAATCTCACTGGTGGTAGCCCCGTTGTATCCTTTCTCACTGAATACCTTTAAAGCAGCTTTTACAATTTTCTCACGGGTGGTAATCCCGTTATCAGCCAAACTCCCACCCCCCTGTGTGAGTACTCACTCATTTCTGATTACATAGTACTGGATAATGATAATGGAAACAAGCCCTTTTTTTGGATGGCACTTGATAAAATAAGCGGGGGAATTACCTTTTTTTCATCCCCCACCTACCTCTTGCTAACGCAAGCATGGAAGGGTTGAGGTGGGGGTATTCCGCAAAAGATGTGATAAAGACATGGGAGGACTGGTTATATTTGCCAGCTTTTTCTTTGACGGATTTGTAGGGGATTGCCTCCAAAGACCTCCGACCGCCGCGTAATTCTTTATAATCTTACAGGGACCCTGCTCCCGGGGGTAATACTTTCAACCGTTACACTGCAGTCCAGGGCAAAAATGTGAACTCCTTTCACCGCCGCTTCCTGCAGCGCCTCTCCGAATTCTGCGTGGGTTTTGTAATTAGGGGTAAAATACCGCACATCCTTCATCTGGATGATGAAAACAATATATGCTTCATAGCCCTTTTGGACAGCTTCAATGAGTTCATGAATATGTCTGACTCCGCGCTGGGTAGGTGCATCGGGAAACAACACCACCCCGTTTTCTTCCAGGGTAACCCCCTTAACCTCAACCAGTATCTTTTTCTCCCCTGCCTCGATATAAAAATCCAGCCGCGAGCCGTTATACGTATACTCCGGTTTGATCAGCACGGGATCTGCTACAAGGCTGTCCCGAAGCTGCTCATAACCCCTATCTAAACCATGGAGGGGCTGACACAGTCTTTTACCGGCAGGGGAATATCCTTGAATCCCATCACTACAGCGGTCAAGTGATTGGAGTAACCCCCAAGTCGGAGGATTATTAAGGCATGCCGCCTCCAGCCACTCATGAAATACCTTGTTTGGTGCCTGGCTGTCAATATTGACCAGCCTGTCCCCTTTCCAGACTGAAATCAAATCATACCTGGTTTTGCGCCTTGGGGTACCACCCTCATTTAAAATCACCCTGGCTCCCGGCACAAGGAGTTCTTTGCACCTCCCGGTATTTTTCACGTGGCAGGCTACCGGCTCTCCGTCAATCTGAACGTAAGCAATAAATCTGTTGGGGCGTGATATAAATTTTGCAGTCCTTGTATTTGAATATTTCAATTGGGTTTCTCCTCAAAGATTTCTAGTCAAGTTTTCAGTAAATATCTGTCTTAAATCAGGAAATAATACTTGTCTTCTGATTATATCACTCTCAACACCTGATTGTGGTTGTCATCTACTCTCCTGCCAAAAGTACAGTATGAGCCTCTCAGAAGAATGTTATGCCTGCCGAAAGGGGTGGAATAGATACTGCCCATCTTGAAAATAATAACTTTATACGGAGGTGTAATTAACCCCTTGAGAAGAATTCCAAGAAAATCAACCCCGGAAAAAATAGGAGTTCAGGCTGCCTATACAGTTTGGCGCAGTCTTGTAGACAGGTACGTTTTTATTGAGCATTTCAACAAATTGAAGAATTATACCCATGACCGGGATTTTCTCTTCCTCCTTACAAATTTAATCAACGACTTTAAAGAAGAAGCGAACCGATTGGAGGAATTGTGCCAAAATTTTTATATACAATCGCCGCAGCCCAGTTCCAGGGATACAACAGCGACAGGCCATTCCGAAGTTTTGTCTGACAGAGACACTGCGGAAGTTGTTTACCGTTTCTTAAGACTTGACCTGAATATTTTACTCCTGGGATTGAAAAACTCCCACACAAATGACAGCGTAAAAGAATTTGCGATAAATCTTGTTAACAAAGCCATCAACCGGGTAGATAAATTCATTAAATATATAAAGTTTAAGGATTGGCTGGAGATCCCTCCTTTATACCCTAACGTAAACCCGGAAGTAAGAGAACAGTTGGCTGTTAACAAGGTGTATTTGCTCTATGACCATTTAATATTCAGATATAACAATATCCACCAGACTAGAATTTTTTCTTCCTTTGTTTCCGATACTGACTTTAAGGCTTTGTTGGATGTGGGTACCAGGGTGTTGGAAAAACAAGTGAAAACCCTGGAGGAGAAGCTTCTCTACTACGGAATTACACTGCCTAAACCTTATCCCTTTAACACTCCTGTACCGGAGAATAAACAGGCTTTGCAAGACAGATTTATGTACAACACAATCTTCCGCGGGATACAAGATGCTGTAGTTTTGCACGGCACTGCTATTAGTGAAATTATCGTAAATGATGGATTAAGAAAGATGTTCATTGAGTTAACCCTTGATGAACTCAGCATGATGGATAAAATGGACAAGTACGGAAAATTGAAAGGCTGGGTATTTGTAGTCCCATCTTTTAAAGGGGGTACATAGGGAAACTTGTGCTGATTTATCTACTGCTGCAGCTTCATAAAAAAGTAAATGCCAATAAGGATTAAGCCGACGCCGATAACCTGAAGCCCAGCCGGCATTTCATGCAAAAATATGCCTGCAAGGATGCTGGCCCCGATTGGCTCACCCAATACGCTTACGGATACCGTTGAGGCCGGGAGGTATTTCAGGTTCCAGTTTAAAAGGCTGTGCCCCATAATTGTGGGGATCAAAGCCATAGCCAAAAAAAGCAGCCAGTTTTGTGCCGAGTAAGGAGCAAGAGGAGTTCCTGTCAGGATATCCATCAACAGCAGCGTCACAGAACAGGCCCCGTACACAAGAAATGTATATGCTGTAAGGGACAATCTCTGGCGAAGCCGCCTGCCGATAAGCATATATACTGCAATGAGAACTGCCCCGCTTAAGGCCAGGAAGTCCCCCCACAAAGCCATGCCGCCAATTCTGAAGTCGCTTAAGCCGATAATCACACTGCCCACAATAGCCAGCAGCCCCGCCAAAAGGGCTTTTTTTGATACCGTCTCTTTGAGGAAGATATAGGAACCCAGAACAACAAACACCGGCTGCAAGGTAACCAGAACTGTAGAACTGGCCACGGAAGTATAATCAAGAGATAAAATCCAGGTTGCAAAATGGAAAGCCAAAAAAACTCCGGAAACAAAGGCCGCCGCCCCATCACGCAGGGAAAGGTTTTTAAACTCATGCCTGCACAAAAACAGAGCAAAAGGGGTCAGGATAACCGTTGCAAAACCATTTCTATAAGTTGCAATTATCAGTGCCGGAGCATCCGACAGCTTTGCAAGGAAAGAACCAAAAGAGAGACCAACTATAGCGATAAACAAGACCAGGTAAGGGTTAACGGGGGGCCGCTGGAGATTTTCCTTTTCACTGGAAATGCCCCGTCCTTCCGTTATTTGCTTCATATTCATCTGCGGTTCTGTTTCACCTGTTTCCATTACTCTGCCTGCCATTTATATATCCTCACCCATATGCATCCTTCCAAGTATATCCTGGATAAACTGCCTGGCTGTCCTGCCGGAACGACCGTTATGCAGCATCTCCCACTTTAGTGCCAGAGATTCTAGTTCTTTTGTATCTAAAGCAATACCTTCTTTTTCAGCCAGGCCCTTTACAATATCCAAATAAGTCTTCCGGTCCGGGCGTAGAAAAGTCACCACCAATCCAAACCTGTCGGCAAGAGAAATTTTCTCTTCCTGCCCGTCGCCGGGGTGAACCTCTACTCCCGCTCCGCCAGGGCTTGTCCTATCCCCAAAGGTTTCCGTTATCAAGTGCTTTCTGTTGGAAGTAGCATATACCAATACATTTTCCGGCTGGGACTGAATTCCGCCCTCCATAACAGCTTTCAGACTCTTATACTCCGTTTCATATTCCTCAAAAGAGAGGTCATCAATAAAAATAATAAACCGCTGGGAGCGTTCCTCCAGTACAGCCATTATTTCAGGAAAGTCCTTAAATCCCTCCCTGCTCACTTCAACCAGGCGCAGGCCATCTCTGCCGAATTCATGAATTAACCCCTTTACCGTAGAGGACTTTCCCGTTCCACGGTCCCCGTATAGAAGTACATTATTTGCCGGGTAACCCTGCACAAACCGCCGGGTATTGGCTAGTACTTCCTCGCGTTGTCTCTCGTATCTGATAAGATCTTCAAGTTTGACAGGGTCAGGAGAGGAGACTCCCACAAGGCCTTTTCCCGGAACCCAGCGAAAAGCCAGGTGGCGGCCAAATTCCCCGCAACCGTTGGTGTTGGCATACTCAGCAAGAAGGTTCAAACACTGCCTCCAGTCAGGAGAAGCCGCCAACTGTTCCTTAATCTTAACCAGGCTGCCACCACCGCTGCCGGGGCAGAGAGGTTGAAAAGAGTCTCCCACACAAGGAAACCCAAAACCAGTGCCGTGCTGTTTCAGACATTTGTCTACCTTAGAACTGATTTCCTCTAAACTTACAAACAGCACTTCCTGTAATATCTTGATATCATGCTTTGCCAATTCAATCAGTCCGGCACTCATTTTATTTAACGGAATGTATTCTGCCTTTCTGGTAAAAGTATTCTCATCCTGAAGCACCAGATCCATCAAATGATTCCTCCAGGCATCGCCCACAATTGTACCGGGACTCAGTTCCGTTTTATGAACCAGTTGGGACAGGAATTCCCCATACCTGCTGCAGACATCTTCCGGACTCACCATTTCTTCCAGGGCCTCTTCCAGGCTGACATAAGACTTGACGATTGGGTCCCTCAAAATATTGTTGTAGATACAAATCCCCCTGAGAGTAGGGTTTTCCACTTTTAACGCCTCCTGTTATTAATTGTATCTGCCCTGGTTCCCGTCCGGTGTTATAATTTTTTATAGCATGTTCACTACCGGAGGAAAAAATCATGGACACTTTAACCCATGCTTTAATCGGAGCTAATATTGCCGGATTGGCCGGCCATTCAATATCAATGACAGACCCTGTGTTCCTTGGACCAGTACTGGCTTCCATGGCTCCTGACCTGGATATCGTCATGCAGTTAAAGGGAGACCTGGCATATATCAAAAGCCACAGGGGTATTTCTCATTCACTGCCCTCTTTATTGATTTTATCTGGTATAATTACCGTTTTTCTTTATTCAATCCTTCCCACTTCGGTACCTGTAACGACACTTTTTGCCGTCACTGCAGCTGGGGCCCTTTCCCATTCCCTTTTTGATATGCTGAATTCTTACGGTGTCAAGCTCTTATGGCCCCTTTACAGGCCCAAGGTTACCTGCAATATTCTCAGCCTGGTAGACTGGTTCATTATTGCTTTTTCTTTGGTCACTGTTGTTTCGGGAGCATACCACCCTAATGCATATTTGTGCTGGGCAGCAGTCATCACCGGTTATTTATTATACCGCAAGTGGACAGCAAAAAGGATGGGACTGTTCCTGGCAAAAAGATTTCGTGCGGATGGTGTTCAGAAAGTTGTGGTCATGCCCGCCCGCTTCCAGATATTCTGCTGGGACTTTGTGCTGGAAACAAGGGGACAATTTGTAATAGGGACCATCCACTCTTTTTCCTTAGGCACAAAGATACTCCGCCAGTTGAAAAAAACCAAGGACAACCTTTTTATAAAGGCTGCCCTTGAGAGCAAACTGGGCAAACTGTTCAGGGAATTCACCCCGCATTTTTATGTGATGCACAAAAAGAAAGGCTGCAGCCATTTGGTTCAATTTACCGACCTCAGGTACTACAACCGGAACGATTTTATGCACACAGGAACAGTATTCCTTGACGAACAATGCTGCACCATTGAACAGATCTTCCAGCCCTATAACCGCAATCGCAGGGTTATAGTCGGCTGAAAGTCCATATCAACGTACAGCACAGTGCCGGGATTTTCCCCGGTCTCTAGCTGTACGTTGTTTCGTTTTCACTCTTTTCCTGGTGTTTTTCCAGGGCCAGGTCTATTAACCGTGATATCAGCTGGTCATATGGCAGACCGGAAGCTTCCCAGAGTTTAGGATACATGCTGATGGTGGTAAAACCGGGCATTGTATTTATCTCGTTCACATAGATTTTCCCTGTATCCTTGGTAACAAAAAAGTCCACCCTGGCTAAGCCGGCGCAGTCAATCGCCCGGAAAGCCCTGACAGCCAGATCCTGAACCTGACGGACCTGCTCTTCCGTTAAAGGGGCCGGTATCAGGAGTTTTGAGTTGTCATCCTTATATTTGGCTTCGTAATCGTAGAAATCCCTCCCGGGGATAATTTCCCCTGGAATTGAGCACTCCGGGGCATCGTTGCCCAGGACGCTGCACTCGATCTCCCGGGCGGGAACACCCTGCTCTACAATTATTTTAAAATCGTACCTGGCTGCTTCATCCAGAGCCCTGTCCAGTTCTTCCCTGCTGTCCGCTCTCGATATTCCCACACTTGAACCCAGATTGGCAGGCTTAACGAAGCAGGGGTAAGGAATATGCTCTTCAATATATTTCAAAGCCTCTTCCCTGCTTTCTCTGGAAAAGCGCCTGGTAAGAGAAACATCCTTCACCACCGGCAGTCCGGCATAGCGAAAGAGTCTTTTCATCATAATCTTATCCATCCCCACTGCCGATGCCATTACTCCGGCGCCCACATAAGGGATGCCAGCCAAATCCATCAGCCCTTGAACAGTCCCGTCCTCTCCAAAAGTGCCATGCAAAACAGGAAAAACCACATCCAACCCGGGAACATGGGATCCGTCCAGAGCGACAAAGGGCTGTCCCTGGGGCTGGGGAATAATGGTCACAGGCAGACCTGCATCCGGTCCAACGAATCCCCGGGAAAAGACAGATTCTGGATCCTCTATCAGGTACCAGCACCCCTCTTTGCTGATACCGATAAGCACCGGGTCATATTTGTTTTTGTCCACCGCTTCAAAAACAGACTTTGCCGACATTACCGATACTTCATGCTCACCGGATCGCCCACCGACTAAAATTCCTAATTTCAACTAATAAACCCCCTTCTTTAGGGTCAGGCAATATTTCCTCAAACCCCGCATCTGTATATGACTGCGTTTCAACTGCCCAATTTTAAACCTATACGCCCATTCTAATTTAATGATTAGTTTAAAGTAAATACCCTGTCCCAGCAGGTAGTATAAACTATAAGCCTTTTTGATTACATACTTAGAAAAAACCTTTGAATGTCAAGGGACAAACAAATTGTCAAGTAATTATCAGTATTTTACATAAGCAACCGGAATAGTTTTAAGATGTTAACGATTTTTCTGGAGGGATAAACCGTGATTAATGACTGTAAACTTCGGGTCACAGTAAAACATGAAAAACTCTTCGAAAACAACCTGTTAAAAAGAGGCTGGGTCCAGGCTGGGACGGGGCTGTTCACCAAGACTTTCGGTTCTGATACCCGGGCAGAGATACACAGAAAAATTCTCCCCTTCACCGGTCAGACGTATTTTTCCGTGTATATAACCGACCCGGAAACCCTGACAAAAAGGATTATTTACGAATCTGTGATGAACTGGAAGATATCGAAAGAAATTGGGATAATAACTAATTTCCAAAGTTCTCCTCCAGCCATTTCCAAATGTCCGGGTATTTTTTGGCGGTATTCACCGGCCGCCCTTCCCTGTTGACAAAAGCATGTGTGGTAAACCCATCAGCCGCCCGTTTATCGGTAATCAAAGAATAACTAAAAGTTATTCTGACAGGCGTCAGGTGGGTTACTTCTGTCTCTACAGTGACTAAATCATCATACCGAATAGGGCTGGTAAATTTACACCCCATTTCAACCACAGGCAGCATAACACCCTTTTCCTCAAACAGCTTGTAGGGCATCCCAAGTTCCCGGAACCACTCCGTCCGGCCAACCTCCATCCACGCAAGATAGTTTCCATGATAAGCCAGGCCCATCTGATCCGTCTCCTGATAGCGGACGCGTATCTGTGTTTTTCCACCCAAAGTAAAACCCTCCAATAAACAGTATTCCTTAAATTTAATTCTAGGTTGTACGGTTAATCCCTTTAGGTTAGTCTCTTCTCCCCAATCTACTTTTATCGGCAACCCTGTCCCCAGCCGCTGCATCAAATCTTATTACGGCCATGCTGCAACACCGAAAGAAACTTGCCCTTAAGGCCACAGGGGGCAATAACTCATCCTATCACTTCTACGCCTCCTGCATGCGAATAGTGACCAGCACTCCTGGCAAAACCGCAGGTCAAAACCGGGAGGTACGGGCAAGACACCCGGGCCAGACTGTCGACAAACCATATGAATTGCTTCCTTGCATTCTTTTTTGAAGGCTGCATGTATTACGGAGCGGGACTTGTTTCGCTCAGCCGTCGCCGGCTCTGCCGGCGGTAACGGCGTGCGAGCTTGTCCGTAGCGGAGTAATATATGCAGCCTTATGCCATCAGGTGCGTTAACATTTACACAAAGCTTTGCCTTAGAGATGTCCTGTGAGAATTCCGGAAGAAGCAGGAGCAGTGGAAGCGATTTTGTTATCAAGCTAAAACCGGTGCGATTTTGCACCGGTTATATATTATGGAATATCAGTCTTTGAGGTTTTCTATTTACTCCTTGGCTGCCGCCACCTCGTCCGAGCTATCATCAATATCAGCAAAACGGTCTTTCAGTTTGTTCAAAACGCCGGGCATTGTAGTGTATTCCATTTCATCCAGGTTCAATCTGTGCGGCTCAAAGGGCCCCAAGCTGCGCATGTAATTGGCGATTTCATTGGCTTTTTCTCTAGCCTTGTCATAGGCAACATCTTCAAAGAAGTCCTGAGGACCAATTAACTTGCCTTCGGCAATCTGGAACCCGAGGCCGATGACCCGCGGAGGACCGTCAAAACGAGTAGGATTGGAATGTTTAACTGAAACCGGCATCAACGGCCCGCTGTGAGACCCGCGCATCCATCCGGAAACAAGGTGGGGATTGGCAAAAGGTTCAAGAACCTCACCAACAGCGGGCAGGCCGCTCTGGCACCTGACTATACAAACGGGGTCATCTTTACCTACGTATTTGCCTGCCAGGAAGTTGAGCTTCTGTGTGCTGGATGTGGCAGCTATTGTCCCATCCTTTTTATATACAGACTTGACTGCAAACCTGCCCGGTGCTCCAATAAACACCAGGAGGTCGTACAATTCTTCAGGTAGTGAGAAAACAACCTTTTTATTTTCCCGTAAATCATGGACTTCAAACAAAAAGCCTTCGTGCATCTTCGGGTCAATAACAAGGCCGATGGTATTGAATGGGTCAGCAAAGATTTTGTAAAGTGGGAAATTCCATGCTCCTGGCTCGGTTTTGTCCGCTGCAAAAACAATCACCGGTTCACTCTTACGTTCTTCAAATTCCATTTCAGCCACACCAGGCCCCATGCCCTTTACATTGCCGGAAAAAGCATCAGCAAGCAGGTCCTGACCTGCGCCGTAAAGTTTCATTTTCTTTGCTATTTCCGTACAGGCAAGAAAGGTGTTCCATGCCAACTGGTGAACCTGTTGATTTTCCTCACCTAAACGGTGTGTCATTATTAAGTTAAGGTCATCCCCAACGTGAGTCACGTGGAAGTCTTCCAAAAATTCTGCTTTTGCAAGGCATTCATTTGCCTTTTCCATCAGTTCCGGCCGAACGCTGGAATGACCGACAAAACCCCCAATATCTGCTTTAATTACACTTAGAGTAATCTTGTTACTCAAAATTAAACCCCCCTCTACAGTTGTTGTACCCCGGACAAATTATGTAGCCTGGAATACATATTAATTATATGTGCTACTCTATATGGCTTATTACTTCGGTATAGGTTGTCTAATTCCTTTTCTGGCGGTAAAAATTACAACTGTCCAATATATAGAAAAAGCACTGGTATTAACCACCAGGGCAGCATCGAAAAAGCCTTCCCCTAGCCGGCATGCCGGGAAGGGTTCACCGGTGTCCGGCGCAAACTCCGGAAGCCAGGAGGGCGGTAGAAGCGCTCGCCCCTTTCCGGTTAATTGGTGCGTGGTTATTCACAATATTCTTTGAAAAGCATAGTTTCTACAACCCAAAAAAGCCGGAACACCTTTTTCAGGTGCCCGGCCTTTGAATCCTGTCTATTAATACTGGCCTACTTAATGCCCTAATAATTACGAAGCCCTGCGGCTTTCTCTCTCCTGATAATCTTTGATAGCTGCATGAAGGGCGTCCGCAGCAAGATTGGAACAGTGCATCTTAATGGGCGGCAGCCCATCAAGAGCTTCCGCAACAGCTTTATTGGTTACCTCCAGGGCTTCCTCCACAGTCTTTCCCTTCACCAATTCCGTAACCATGCTGCTTGTGGCAATTGCTGCTCCGCACCCAAAGGTCTTAAACTTTATATCCTTAATAATGTTATCCTCTATTTTAAGATAAATGCGCATTATATCCCCGCAGGAAGCATTACCGACTTCACCAATACCGCTGGCATTTTCTATCTCCCCAACATTTCTGGGGTTTGTGAAATGGTCCATTACTTTGTCCGAGTACATCCCTCACACTCCTTTCGGCTCTTCTGATACAAAGGAGACATATCCCGGAGGCGCTGTACAATCTCCGGCAGCACATCCAGCACATAATCAATCTGCTCTCCGGTATTGTCCCTGCCTAGGGTCATTCTTACAGAACCATGGGCGACTTCCTTACATATCCCCATGGCCAGAAGTACGTGGGAGGGATCAAGGGAGCCGGAAGTACATGCTGAACCGCTGGATGCGGCAATACCTTTCATATCCAGGGAAAGGAGCAGGGACTCCCCTTCCACATATTCAAAACTCACGTTAACATTTGTGGGAACCCTCAGAGTAGGATGACCGTTAAGCCTTACGTCAGGAATCCTTTCCAAAATGCCCTTGATAAGTTTATCTCTCAATTGGGTCATCCGCGGCATTTCAGAATCCATTTCCTGTCCGGCCAACTCCACAGCCTTCCCCAACCCTACAATACCCGGCATGTTTTCCGTACCCGGCCTGATTTTCTTCTCCTGAGCACCTCCAAAAACCAGGGGCGAAAGATGGACCCCTTTCCTGATATATAGGAAACCTATGCCCTTGGGACCGTAAATCTTGTGGCCGGAACCCGTGAGCAGGTCAGCATTCATCTCCTCCACGTCAACAGGAATTTTTCCCAGTGACTGGACTGCATCAGTGTGAAACAAAATCCCTTTTTCCTTGGCCAGGCGGCCAATCTCAGCAACAGGCTGGATACTCCCTACCTCGTTATTGGCATGCATAATGGTAATCAAAATGGTATCGTCCCTGATAGCCTGGCGTAAGTCATCCATGCGGACAATTCCGTATTCATCTACCGGCAGCACTGTCAGGTCAAACCCCATCTTTTCCAAATGCTCGCATGCATGAAGCACGGCATGATGTTCCACGGCCGAAGTTATAATATGCTTTCCCTTGTCGGCATACTTCAAGGCTGTGCCTATAATAGCGAGGTTGTCAGCCTCTGTCCCGCCGCTGGTAAAGGTTATTTCCTCAGGTTGGGCTTTGATTAACGCGGCCACCTGGCTCCTGGCATTTTCCAAAGCTTCTTTGGCTTCCCTGCCAAAGGAATGGACACTGGAGGGGTTGCCGAATTTGTTTGTCATATACTCCATCATGATTTCGGCTACCTCAGGTCTTACAGGAGTAGTAGCGCTGTGGTCAAGATAGATCCTCTGCATACTGGAAGTCTCCTTTGCTCTATAGATTTAATCCCTACCATTCTTATCGGATATACTTTAATGTAACGCTCCCGTAAATTTTTGTCAAGGTTTTTTCATAGTATTTTACTAGGAATTAGCCGTGCCGTTTATGGCTACCGGGTTTAATTTACATAATACTAACTTGGAAGAATTTATCTTACCTGCATGGCAACTTGATGAACTCTAAAATACCTTATGAGATGTATTTTAGTATTGCCCAAAAGCCCCCAGCCTATGGAGTGAAAATATGATCAGTTCCCGTGACAATGCTGTCCCGGCAGTAACTGCACTGCGCCCTTTTCCATACCCCGGAAATCCCGGAGACTTTTTTGAAAGGCATCATGTTTCACTATTTTGCCACACTATCATATAGGTTCCATCCTGTTGAAAGTGCCAGCGTCTGCCTTTTGCACAGGACAAAAAGGTGACTTCCTTGACACCGGGAAAAATTAGCGGATACAATAAAGACAGATTATAGGATAAAACTTATCGGTCTTATCTGCTTTACTGGATAAGGAGGAAAGTGAAATGAGGTTTTCCACAAAATCCCGTTACGGCTTGAGAGCCATGATTGAACTGGCCCTCCATTACAATGAAGAAGCCCCTGTGTCAGTTAAAACCATTGCTGAACAGCAAGAAATTTCCGAGGCGTACCTGGAACACCTGATGTCCACTCTGGCAAGAAGACGGCTGGCAAAAAGTGTCAGGGGGGCTCAGGGAGGCTACCTGCTCTCCAGAGACCCGGCCAAAATAAAGGTAGGGGATATAATCAGGGCCCTGGAAGGAGATATAGTACCTGTTGACTGCGTCAACAAGGAAGACCCTGCAGATTGCGAAAGGTTCGAAAGCTGTGTGTCCAGGATCGTCTGGGAAAGGGTTCAGGACGCGATAAATGACACCCTGGATTCCTTTACCCTTCAGGACCTGTTAGACAAACTAAGAGCCAGGGGCAAGACCGGCGGCAGTCTCTAACCTGGCAGGTCCGCCTGTAATCCCTTAATTTACCTCAGTTTTTCCAGACCTGCTTTCAAAAAAGATGAGTCACTTTTCCAAAACACAGGGGTATATGACTTAATTCCCTTACTGTCTGAAAAGTCCCTCATTTTTTTCTGCCTGGTGCACCGGAGGATAAGATTATGGAATCCTCTCAATCAACTGGGGAAAGTTGTTCCTGGGGGAATTGACAAGGGTAGATACCCGGTAGGATACTAGCTCCCCGGTATAGGAAGTGAGCAGCCCCTTAAGCTCACTGACGGGAGTACCCATATCCAACCATGTATCCCGGCTGGAGTTATCAGCAAGTATTACCGGCATCCTGTTGTGTATCTCCCTCACTCCTTCACTGGCTTCAACGGTAACAATGGAAAAAGAGAGTATCCTTTCCCCCTCAGGGGAAATCCATTTGTCCCACAATCCAGCAAAAGTAAAAGGAGCTTCTCCCGGGAGGGTTATCCTGTAGGGAATCTTCCCCCCGTTGTCCTTCTGCCACTCATAAAAACCATCTGCCGGTACCAGACAGCGTTGGCGGGCAAAAGGGACTTTGTATGCCGGCTTTTGGTGAACAGTCTCCGCCCGGGCATTGATCATCTTATATCCTATGGAGGGAGCTTTTGCCCATTTGGGAATAAGACCCCACCGCATTAACCTCATTGATGCACCCGCCCCGTTTTCGGAATAAATCACAGGCACCTGGGAACCGGGACAGATATTGTAGTTGGGACTGTATTCAAAATCTCCGGCAGCCTCCGGTGAAATGCCAAAAAGCTCCCGGAGAAGCCTGTCATCCAGGGTAAGAGTATAACGGCCGCACATTACGCCCACCTCCATTGTAATTCCATTATAGCAAAGGAACGGTGTGTAAATCAGTAAATCTCCGTAGCAGAAGCGCACCCGGCAGTTCCTGAGTAAAGTACTTTAGATTATATTTAACCTTGCCATGTCATATAATTAACAAACCAAATTTGTATTGGATGCTGCTCATGGATAGGTTCTACGTAAAACTTTTCTATATTTTTTTTACCGCCCTGGGCATGATTATCGGGGGCACTATCATCGGGTCCATTTCGGCCACTTTGTTTGGGTATGGCCCTTTACGGGTCATGTCCAAACTGGCAAAAGACCTAAAAATCTGGGCAGCAGTAGCTGCAATCGGGGGGACTTTCGATTCCCTTCAAGCCCTGGAAACAGGGATTCTGGAAGGTCAACTCAGACTGGTAGTCAAGCAGCTTGGTTTCATGGTTGCAGCCTTTGCCGGAGCACATGCAGGCTACCTCCTTGTGGTAACCTTGAGCAATTCAAGCAAATGAGCTTCATCCGTTACAGCGTCATAGCCAGCTTTATATTTGGCTTATTAGCCGGGGCCGCCATAATCAACCTGGTCTGCGGGACACACCTTGACAATGCGGAACTGGAGATAGAAAGGCTCAATGCCTTATTGGCCGAGCAGACCGAACAAATAGCGGCCCTGGAGCGGACTATCGCCCAGCAGGAAGAATTTACCGTTACGGAAATTGAGGTCCATGTACTCTTCAAAGACGAAAAAGAGAACGATGAACTGAGCAGCCTGGAAATAGAAAAAAGGGTAAAAGAACTGCTGAAAAACATAAGGGGCAGAGAAGTATCAACTCTCGACCCCATTTTAATAGTAAACATCGTAGACGGCAGGCCAATCCAGGTATCCAATACCGAATATATCCTTACCGTAAAAAGCCTCCTCATCTCCGAAAAACTGGTTATGCACGTGGAAGCTGCGGAAAAGGTGGAACAGGTCAGCTCAGCCCCTCCGGCAGGACAGTAAAAAAACTGCCGGAAACCCAACTGGACCGGAATGCCCTTTTCCCCCTCCAGGCCTTAGCGAAACGACCGCTTAATGCTCCTTGAAAAAAGGCCAGTCAGTCACCGGCCGGTCAATTGCCCACCTGGGACAAAAACTCTTTCCCTCTGTCTATCCCTTCCTCAAAGGCAGCCAAATTAATATCCACCGTACGCGGGGGTACTGTTTCTCTTATTGTCTCCCGCCAAGCCTCCAAATCAGAGTCCAGCAGACCCGCCAGAACACCCAAAAGCACTGTATTAACCACTTTGGGGCTCCCGCACTTTTTGGCTATTTCCAGGGCATCTATTTCAATGGCACGGGAAACCTTTCCGCGAATTCGTTCCATAGTATCCACAGGGTATTCCTTACTTCCCGTCAGCACCGGGAGAGGGTAAAGTTCCTGGGAATTGACTATGACGGTCCCCCCTTCCCGGAGGTAATGGAGCCAGCGCAGGGCTTCCAGCTTTTCAAAAGCCAGGATAAAATCTGCCGTACCCGGTGTAATAGTAGGAGCAAAAACTTCTTTGCCAAAACGCACCTGGGTTACAACGCTCCCGCCCCGCTGGGCCATACCGTGAATCTCGGAAACCTTAATGTCCAGCCCCCTGCGCATAACCACACCGGCAATTACCCTGCTGGCCAGGATAGTCCCCTGGCCGCCAACTCCAACGATGAGAATGTTTTTTGTATCAGCAGTATCAACCACGGGAATCACCTTTACTTTCCTCACTGAGCGTTATAGCCTGCCGGGGACAAACCTGGGCGCACATCCCACAGCCGGTACACAACTGGCTGTTGATTTCGGCTACCCCGTCTTTTATGGCTAACGCCGGGCAACCTAACTTGATGCACTTTCGGCACCCAATGCACCGGGAGTTTACACTATACCCCTTTGAGCGGCTTTTAACAGTAAGGGCACAGGGTCTCCTGGCAATGACCACAGAGGGTTCCTCAACAGCCATCTCTTCTTTTAAGACACTGTAGACCGCATCAATATCATAGGCGTCAACAACTCTAACTCTTTCCACTCCCACAGCCCGGGCAATCTGCTCCAGGTCCACTTTATAAGCAGGACCCCTTTTGGCCGTAAACCCGGTAGCCGGGTTATGCTGGTGGCCGGTCATGGCTGTAATCCCGTTGTCCAGGATAACGGTGGTAATCGTACCATGGTTATAAACAACGTCCATCAATCCGGTTATCCCGGAATGGAGAAAGGTTGAGTCGCCGATAACGGCTACAGTTTTCCGGGCAAATTCTTTCCCCTGGGCTTTTTCCATTCCCAGGGCCTTGCCAATGCTTGCCCCCATACACAGGCAGGTATCCATAGCCGACAGAGGAGGGAGAGCTCCCAGGGTGTAGCACCCGATATCCCCTGTTACCACTGCCCCCAACCTGTTCAGGTTGTAGAACACTCCCCTGTGGGGACACCCCGGGCACAATACCGGAGGGCGTCCGGGTATAGGCTGTTCCGGTTCGACGGCACCTCCTGAAACCCTTGAGGAAACAGCATTTTCCAACCCCAGGCCTTCACGGATTGTTTCCGTGCTCAGCTCGCCAAAACGGGTAAACATGTCCTTCCCCTTAACTTCCAAAGACATACCACGTATATGGTCTTCCAGGAGGGGTTCAAGCTCTTCCACCACTACAAGCTCGTCCACTTCCCCTGCAAACCGGCGGATCAGCTCTGTAGGAACGGGGTAAGTCATACCCAGTTTCAGCACTGATGCTTCCGGGCAGGCTTCACGGACATACTGGTAGGCTGCCCCGCAGGTGACAATCCCAAGGTCCCTTCCCCGCAGCTGTATCTCGTTAACCGGTGTGCTGCAGGCGTAATCCTCCAGCCGCACCATCCTTTGGTGCACTTTGGGGTGCAGTTTACGGGCATGAGCCGGAAGGACAATATATTTTTCAATCTGCCGTTTGTACTCTTTAACTTTTATTTCCTGCCTCTGCCCCAGGTTAACAGGAGACCTCCCGTGGGCCGTCCTGGTTGTTAAACGGAGCAGGACCGGTGTGTCAAATTCTTCACTGAGAGCAAAAGCCAGGACGACGTAGTCCTTGCATTCCTGGCTGTTGCTTGGTTCCAGCATGGGGAGCTTGGCAAAGCGGGCATAATACCTGTTGTCCTGTTCATCCTGTGAACTGTGCATTCCCGGGTCATCAGCAGTGACAATTACCAATCCGCCATTGACTCCCATGTAGGAAGCGGTAAACAGCGGGTCAGCCGCAACGTTTAATCCCACATGCTTCATGGAAACCATGCTCCTGGCACCGCCAATAGCAGCGCCTATAGCAACCTCCATAGCCACCTTTTCATTAGGTGACCACTGGGCGTCAACTTCATCGTATTTCGCAAGGGCTTCAAGTATTTCCGTGCTTGGGGTGCCCGGGTAAGCAGCGGCAAAATGAACTCCCGCCTCATAAGCCCCCCTGGCAACGGCCTCATTTCCTGTTAATAATTCAAGCATAATTCTCCCCTTCCCAATCACAAAACCATGTTCTTCACATATACTACAAAACTCCTGGACAGCTGCAAAGCCGCCAGGAATTGAACTCAAGTAAATAAAGCCTTTCCACTTCACAATGGGATACCAATCCCTTTAACCGGCATTAAAATAAAGTGATACCTATCTTACTTTAACATGAAGCAGCTGAAGATTAAACAGCTGCAACTTAATTTTTTCTTCCAGCCCTTCCAGCTTTTCAGAATTACAGCAATCCTCTCTTTTCCAAAAGGACTCACGCCGAAATACGAGTATACAAGCTTATTCTAACCAACGTTCCAGGCGTTGCCTGTTCTCTTCAATAATCCTGCCTGCTTCTTCCAAAGCAGCCTCTACACGCCGGGTACCTGTAGGGGTTCTTTTTCTGGGGCATAATGCTATAGATTATACTCCATTACCAATGGCTTAAACCCACTGTTTTTTCTCTGCTAATTTTACCATAAAATTTTTGCGGGTAAAAACAAAACCCTTGTGTAATGAGCCATATTTAGGTAACATGAATTTAACCATGTTTTTTCCCTATACATTATTTCCCCCTGGATTTAATCGAACCCGGGAGCTTCCCCGTGCCTTTTTGACTATCCTCATTTTCTTGAACATTTTGTCCAAATATGAAATTGAAAGGCATAATATGGAATAGACAAGAATATCAATAAATTAAGAAGAGTCTGACAATTTAGGGGGAGGAACCTTGATGAAAATTCTGGTTGCTATCGACGGGTCTGAAAATTCACTTCGTGCAGTGAGATACGCCGTCAAAACAGCAGCCCACTTCCCGGGCAGCAGATTCACCTTGGTTTATGTTGATACTATGTCTGTGCAGCTAAAGGTTAAAGGCGGGGGAACGCCTCCCAATTTTGAAGAACTGGTAAACGAGGGTCGGAAAGCCTCTCTTGAAGGAGCGGAAAAAATTTTTTTTGACAGCCAAGTTCCCTATACTATCAAAGTTCTGGAAGGCTACGATATTGCTGAGACAATTTGTGATTTCGCACGGGAATACAATTACGACCAGATTATTATGGGAACCAGGGGTCTGGGAAACCTCAAAGGTATAGTCCTGGGCAGCGTCAGCCACAAAGTAATTTCTATTGCACCCTGCCCCGTCACATTCGTTAAATAAATAATCAATAGAATCCACGTGCATCAGGAGGACGGTGAAAGTGAGAATTTTACTTGGATTGGATGGCTCGGAAAACTCCCTTCGGGCGGCGGAATACGCTGCCAATTTACTGGAGTATTTCCCCGACAGCACTTGTACCATGGTCTACGTTGACACCAACACAGGTAACTGGCAAAAAGCCGAAATTTTTGAGGATGTTGCCAATGATACAGTCAGAGAATCCCTGGAAAGGGCACAGGAAGTACTGAACAAGAGAGGCCTGCTGTACACAACAAAGGTTTTATACGGTACTGATATCGCTGGCACATTATGCAGGTATGCCGGTGAAAAACATTTTGACCAGATTGTACTGGGCACCCGGGGCTTGAGCAACATTAAGGGGATAGTAATGGGCAGCGTCAGCCACCGGGTACTGCAGTTTGCTCCCTGTCCCGTTACCTTTGTAAAATAAAACCCAGCGATGAAAGGGCTCCCAAAAAAGGAGCCCTTTAAGCTTGAGGACAAAATCCCTTCCTTGAAAGAGAACTCCAGCACTTCGGTGTTGTAATACCCATCAAGCCGCCGGTAACCAAGCCCCCAAGCCCTCCCCATGCAGTAGATGATGACTCTATGTTTAGAGTAATTTTTTCCGGCATTTCCGGAGCCTTGACCGTTCATGTCAAGGCGGTAAAACAGAGCACCACCAACGACAGGATAAGGGACCTTTTCAAGCAGTTGCTGCTGAGTGAGTTAGCTGCACTGGATACAACCATCAGGTTCGGGAAAGTAAAAGGCTGGCTGCACCCTACACCCACTTTCAGGGAATACTAAGGAATCTTCCTGCTTTAATGCTGGAACAGCGGCAGACAGGAACCTTGTTTCAGGGGGTATTGAGGGACTACCGGCACAAAAGAACAAACCTCTTCAAGCCGCGCCCGACCGGAAGAGGTAAATTTTCAGGACTACGTTATTTCTTTGGCGAATCAAGGCTGGCCGAACCAGCCCCCGCTTTCCGGGAGTTTAACCTATTTCTTTTCTGCTTTCCTGAACGTCAGCGCCCGAACTTTCAAGGGCAGCCCAAATAGGTTGATAAACCTTCCCCATCTGGTCATATACTTCGTCTGTCTCAAAGGTAGCAAAGTCCTGGCTGTAAAGGGAATAGGGAGAGCCTTTATCCATAGACCTATAGCTTGTGTTCCTTAATGAAATCTTCGATGATTTCATTAAGGTTTGGATCACCAATTTCATTCAGGTCATAATGTACACGAGTAGAAGGCTTATTGATATTAATAATTCTATTTAAATCAATGGGAGTACCGATAATGACTGCATCACAGTCAGTATTGTTGATAGTTGCCTCCAGGTCTTTTAGTTGTGCCTCCCCATATCCCATTGCAGGCAGCAGGATGCCAATATTTGGATAGATATTGAAAGTTTCCTTCAGCTTGCCTACCGTATAAGGACGAGGATCTACAAGCTCTTTAGCACCATATCTTTGAGCCGCAACGGTTCCAGCTCCAAGCTTCATTTCGCCATGGGTCAAAGTAGGGCCATCTTCCACAACTAAAACTCTTTTCCCTTTAATAATCTCGGGGTTGTCCACGGAAATGGTGGAATCCGCCTTGATAATTTTTGCTCCGGGATTAACTTTTTTGATGTTTTTTTCTACGGTAGCAATCCCTTCCTGAGTTGCACTGTCTACTTTATTGATGACGGCCACATCAGCCATTCTCAGACTGACTTCTCCGGGATAATAGCTTAGTTCATGTCCAGGTCTGTGAGGGTCGACTATCGTGATAGCCAGATCAGCATCATAGAAGGAAAAGTCATTATTTCCTCCATCCCAAATGATCACATCGCAGCCATTGGGATCCTTTTCTGCTGCCCGCAGGATTTCTTCATAATCTATACCGGCATAGATTACATTTCCCCGTACAACATGTGGTTCATACTCTTCCATTTCTTCAATGGTACACCGATGTTTCTTCAAATCCTCCACAGTGGCAAAGCGCTGTACTCTTTGGGCGACTAAATCACCGTAAGGCATGGGGTGTCTTACGGCAACAACCTTCAGCCCTTTTGCCATTAATAGTTCGATAATTTTTCGAGAGGTTTGACTTTTCCCGGATCCGGTACGTACAGCACAAACCGAAATGACAGGCTTAGTGCTTTTAATGGAGGTGCTTTTAGGTCCAAGGAGAGTAAAATCAGCACCTGCAGCATTGACAATAGCCGAGATAGCCATTACAGCGTTATATGAGACATCGCTGTATGCAAAAACACATTCGTCTACATTTAGTTCTTTGATTAATTCTGGCAATTTGTCTTGGGAATAGATAGGAATCCCTTGAGGATATAACTTGCCGGCTAATTCCGCCGGATATTGTCGATTGTCGATATCCGGTATTTGGGCAGCAGTAAACGCTACCACATTGTATAACTCGTTATCACGATAATAGGTGTTGAAATTGTGAAAGTCGCGACCGGCAGCTCCAATAATAATGACGTTCTTTTTTTTCATTTCGCTTCCCTCTGCTTTCCTTGTGTAATTAGATTTTCAATATTTTTTCATTTTACACCCAGTACGGTTACCTGTAAATGGTTATCCGTAATGGGAACAGAGACGGTTCTTTTGTCTCTTTTTTTCCTCCTTTATCTCCCTTTCTCTCA
>LFTO01000180.1 GCA_001513335.1 Clostridiales bacterium DTU086
GTTATAGCGAATGGAAAACAGGCGTTGACGGCTCTTATTGGAGGCGGCTATGACCTGGTTTTGCTGGACCTGATGCTGCCCGGCCAAGACGGCTATCATATATGCAGGCAAATAAGAGACAAAACCGATATTCCTATCCTTATGGTAACGGCTCGCACAGAGTCCGCCGATAAGATCCGCGGGCTTGGCTTGGGGGCTGATGATTACATTGTCAAACCTTTCGACCCTGCCGAGCTGGTGGCGAGGGTCAAGTCCCATTTGAAACGCTATGAGCGGCTGAAAGGTGCTAAGGACAGCAAAGACAGTATTCTTATCGGAGACTTAAAGATACTACCTAAAAGCTGGAAAGTTTACAAGGGGGAAACTGAAATAAAATTACGGAGCCGCGAATTTGAGCTCCTATTATTCCTCGCTGAGAACCCCAATACTGTGTTTTCCAAAGAGCAGCTTTTTGAAAAAATATGGGGCTTGAATTATGCAGGTGACAGTGCAACAGTTACGGTGCACATCAACCGCATCCGGGAGAAAATAGAGGACGACCCATCCAAACCGAAGATAATTGAAACCGTATGGGGTGCGGGATATAGACTAAACAATTAAGAAGTGTGTGTCAGTGTTAAGCCGTGTGGGGTATGTCTGCACGGCTTTTTTGCGACACTCATTAGTCGTTCACGAAAAAACGGAAGTGACCGACCCAAGGGCGAGTATGTTTTGTTCAAGTGTTTCCTCTTTGTTTAGAAAATGTTTATCCCTTTTGATCCGGCAGTTTAGAAATCACTCCTATAATTATTGGAAGAAAAGGAGGCATGGATGTGAAACTGACCATTGAAAACATCAGCAAAAAATACGGAAAAAAGCAAGCCCTGAACGGCGTCAGCTTTGAAATGGAAAACGGCGTTTACGGCCTATTAGGGCCTAACGGCGCCGGGAAGAGCACCCTTATCCGTATTTTGGCCGGGGTGATGGAAGCCAGCAGCGGTGAGGTATTGATAAACGGAAAAAACAGAAAGGCTTGTGACCTGGAATACCGCTCAAAACTGGGATATCTTCCCCAATCCCTGGGCTTTTACCCGGAATTTTCAGGGCTTGATTATTTGCGTTTTGTTGCTGCCCTTAAAGGCTTGAAGGGTGAAGGTACGGAAAGAAAGATCCGATCTCTTGCTGAACAGGTGGGTTTGACTCAGGACCTGCACCGGAAATGCATCAACTACAGCGGAGGCATGAAACAGCGGTTGGGTATTGCCCAGGCACTCTTGAACGACCCGGAGATTCTCATCCTGGATGAACCCACCGCCGGTCTTGACCCTCATGAACGCATCAAGTTCCGCAACCTTATCTCGGTTTTCTCCCGTGACAGGACAGTGCTCCTCTCCACCCACATTGTCTCCGATGTGGATTCCATTGCCAAACAGACTGTAATGATCAAAGACGGCAGGGTAGGCAAAATGGAGAAAAATGAATACTTCATAAATTCGATGGAAGGCAAGGTCTGGCTTCTTAAAATGACAGTTGACGAACTGGTTGTTTACCAAGATAACCACATCATCAGCAATGTCATACCTGTAGGCGACCGCATGGAGGTACGGGTTGTGTCTGATAAGAAACCTGCTCCTGACGCCGCAGCCGCCACACCAACACTTGAAGATGCTTATCTTTATGAATTCCATTCCAATGGGAGGACTGCCTGATGACACTGTTTTATTATGAAATGAAGAAGCTGCTGTTCAACAAAAGCCGCTTGATCCTGCTGGCTGTAATATTTATTATTTGTACAGTCATGGGACTTATGGGCGCAGAAGGTTCTTTCGCCTTTAGAAGAAGTGCTGATTACAGGGAGTATATCAGGCTGGTTTCGGAAAACAGCGGAAAATTTGACCCTGTACAATTTGCTGAATC
>LFTO01000102.1 GCA_001513335.1 Clostridiales bacterium DTU086
ACCCATTTCAACCCGGTATCCTGGTAAATCATGGTGCGGTTGTATCCCTTCATGGGAACTACAGTCAGGTCAGCCCCGATTTTCCTGTTAAAGAACCTGGCTAGCTCGCCGGCAGTCATTCCGTGGGCCATAGGCAGATTGTCCACACCCACAAATGATTTGTAGCGGTCCTCAAGAACAGGTCCGTCTACGATTACTCCCCCCAGAGGATTAGGCCGGTCGAGGACTATAACAGGCTTGTTGTATTTCTCTGCCGCTACAAGACAATAGTTCAAAGTGGACATATAAGTGTATGTTCTTGCACCGATGTCCTGGACATCAAAAAGCAGGACATCTATATTGGAAAACATTTCCCTTGTTGGCATACGGGTTTCCCCATAGAGGCTGTAAACGGGAATACCTAACTGGGGGTGAGTGTAGGATTTCACATAAGCACCGGCACTTGCCTTCCCGTCAATGCCGTGTTCCGGGCCAAACAAAGCTGTCAGATTAACACTTGGGTCATTGGCCAGGATATCGATCATGCTCTCCCCCGTTGAAGTGACCCCGCTCTGATTAGTGACCAATCCAACACGTTTGCCTTGTATAAGGTCATGACGCTCCTGCATTAATACCTCGTTTCCCAGCATAAAACCTTCACTGCCGCAGGCAGCAAGGGGAAAATAAAGCGTGCAAGCAGCCAACAGCAAGAAAAATATTACTAGCTTCCTCACAGTAAAGTTCCCTCCCCCATGTGTCTTAGACTTTTTAGACGATTTTTCAAAACAAAAAGTTCCAATTCAGCAGGTAAGTTAACCTCGCAAACCCGTCTGCCCGCTGTAGTGGAGTTTGTAGAAGCAGAAGCCGGTCTATGGGGCAAAAAGTGTGACACCAAATAAAAAAGTAGTCCCCGCCCCATGCAGAGGAAAAATTAATTAGTGATGCCTGACCCCTTTTTCAAGAACAGCCCTGGCTGCAACACCGGTAAAGAACCCTGTAGGAACAGAAATCAGCAGGAGAAAAGGCAGGTAATAAAACAAATATGTCGTTTGGGTGAGTCCTGCGGCAACAGCAACCTGGGCTGTATTATGAGCTGCAGCGCCCCCCACGCTCACACCGATAACACTTAGACCAGGAATATACCTGGAAAGAAAGTGCATTATCAACAGGCTGAAAACAGCTCCGGAAAAACTCAGTAAAAAACCCAGGCCCAAAAAAGTTCCCCCCAGGAGTGAACCAATAAAGACACGGAGAACTACCACAACCAGACCCTCTTTCCAACCAAACACTTCCAGGGTAATAAGAGTTATTATATTAGCCAAGCCCAGCTTGGCCCCCGGCACCGGAAAGGGGTTTGGAAATAAGAGTTCCACGGCATGGAGTGCCGTTGCAATGGAAACAAGAACTGCCAATAATACAAGTTTACGGGTCTTTTTTTCAGTTAATTTCCTATCTGATAATGGCATCTACGCCACCGTCCCCTTCAATGGAAACGCTTACTGCATTGGGAACACAAACAATGACCTCTCCCGGTTTGCAAACCCATCCCTGGTTGACACATATTTTATCGGGACAAGGGGATGAAAGCATTCTCAACTTACCCCCCTTTACCTCCAAAACAGAAACACCAAGAGCCCCTGTTACATTAATTCGGCTGTCAACCTCTACATTAAGGTCAATATTATTTACCACCTCGCCCTTTACCCTTACCACCCCATGAAGGGCCTCATGCTCAGCGACAGGCAGTGTGACAACCGCCAAACCGGCCAGGGAAAAGACAACTAAAGCAATAATCACAATTTTATCCTTCCGGGTCATAAAAATAGTCCTCCCCTGGTGTTACTGTAATCTTTTCCTTCAGCCCTGGAGTAGCAGTAATCTCTTTATCCTCACTAACAAAAAGCGCCTCCACGCCTTGAAGGCGGGAAACCACATCAAAACCCCTTTCCTGACCCATTACCAACAAGGCAGTTGACATAATATCGGCTACTGTTGAACTGTCACAGACTACCGTTACACTAATTAACCCCCGGGCAGGCTTTCCGGTAGCCGGATTTAGGAGATGGTGATACCTCACTCCGTCCTTTTCAAAGAAACGCTGATAATCACCGGAAGTTACGGCAGCCTGATTCTCCAACGCCAGTACACCAATAAGGCTGCCTGCATCCCTTGGATCCTGGATGCCCAGACTCCAGAGGTCCCTTTTGTTTTTTCTTCCCAGAACAACCACGTTACCCCCGGCGTTAATAACAGCCTGACTAATTCCCTTTTCTTTCAGCACTTGTACGGCTTTATCCGCCGCATATCCTTTTGCTATTCCTCCTAAATCAAGAGCCATACCCTTTTGAGCTAAAAAAACAGTCTTGGCCTCCTTGTCAACAATTACCTTATCCATGCCTGTCAAAGCCAGTTTCTGCCCTATTGAATAATCATCAGGAACCGTTGGCTCCGCCCCAAATCCCCATAAATCCATTAAGGGACCTACTGTTATGTCAAAGGCCCCCTCTGTAATTTCACTATATTGTTGCGCCATCTCAACCATTCTCAAGACATCATCGCTAACTTGAACCGGACGGATACCTGCCATGCTGTTTATCTGGCATACATCACTGCGTTGATAAGCAGCTGAATCTGCCTCCGGAAATCTATCCGTCAGATCAGCAATTCTCTTAATTTCGTAAAAAGCTGCGAGAGCGGCTTCTCGTGCCGCCTCTTCGCTGGGAGAATAAACAGTAATCTCCACTACTGTATCCATTAAAAACTGCTGTCCGGTGTATTCTTTGGGGCTTGTACAGCCGCTCATTAATAACACCGTAAAGGCAGACAGCAAGGCCAAAACAGCTGCTCGGGCTCTGGCACTCATCGCCTGCACAGCCCCGAAGCAGGGCAACCGGCACATGAACTAGAGTCTTCCTCTTTCGCAACTGCCACTTCCTCCAAACACTGGGTAGACCTACCGATAGCACCCGTAGGGCACTTTGCCAAACACACGCCGCAGTTGATGCATTTTTTATAATCAATTACCGCAAGGGTACCCCCGTTTACCGGAACTACTTTTATAGCATTCTCGGGGCAATTTCGTTCACACAGTTTGCATTTAATACAGGCGGCCTTACAGGCAGCTTTTGCATCTTTTCCCTTTTCAGTATTACTGCAGCGGACATGGACAAAATGACTGGCACCTACCAGGTGCAGGACATTTTTCGGGCAGTTTTCAACACAGATGCCGCAGCCCGTACATTTATCATAGTCAATAACTGGAAGCCCATTATCTCCCATTACTATCGCCTTAAAAGGACATACTTTTACACAGGTTCCCAAGCCAAGACATGCTGAGGGACACTCTTTGTGGCCACCAAACAACTGGACCGCCGCCCTGCAATCCTGGATACCCTCATATTTAAACTTGTCTTTAGAGTCAAACTTACCCCCATTGCAGGCCAGTTGGCAGACCAATCTCTCCTCATGTTTGGCTTCAACGCCCATGATTTCAGCTATCTTCCAGGCACCGTTTATTCCCGGAGAACACGCATCTACGGGAGCCTCACCCTTAACTATGGCTGCAGCAAGACCGGAGCACCCCGGAAAACCGCAAGCGCCACAATTGGCACCTGGAAGAACATCAATAATTGCTGCCACCCTGGGATCTTCTTCAACGGTAAATTTCTGGCTAGCAAAAGCAAGCACCAACCCAAAAACAGCACCTAGCAGCGCCAAACTTAAGACAGCAGGCAGCATCAACATTACCTCCGCACCATGTTTAAAACACTACAGCAAACCTGAAAACCCAAGAAAAGCAATAGCCATTATACCTGCAGAAACAAAAGCTATAGGAGCACCCTGGAGAGCTTTTGGAACATCCCCTTCTTCCAGCCTCTCCCTGATGCCGGCAAATAAAATCAATGCCAGGGCAAAGCCGGCTGCATTTGCCAGACCGTTTACCACAGCCTCCACAAAACTGTATTGGGCATTTACATTCATTATCGCTACACCCAAAACGGCACAGTTGGTAGTTATCAGGGGAAGATAAATTCCCAGTGAATCGTATAGAGCAGGACTAAACTTATGAACAAACATTTCCACAAACTGTACCAGTGAAGCTATGACCAGAATGAATGCAATTGTCTGCAGATACTCAATATGGAAAGGAACCAAAATACAATTCCTAACCAACCAAGTCATAGCAGAAGCCATAAACATAACAAAGGCCACTGCTCCACTCATCCCAATTGTAGACTCCAGTTTTTGGGATACTCCCAGGAAAGCACAGACACCTAAGAACTGTGCCAGCAGGATATTTTTTACAAGTACTGAGCCGACAATAATTGAAAAAATGTCATCCACTTAAATCCCCCCTATTCGGGACTCACCCTTTTGCTTTAACTTGTTTAGGATACCAATTATACATCCCATAGCAATAAAAGCTCCCGGCGGTAAAATCATTATCAGGGCCGGTTGAAAACCTGATCCAAAAATCGGGTAACCCAATATAGTCCCCGCACCAAGAACTTCCCGGACCGTAGATATTACAATCAGGGCACCGGTAAACCCTACCCCAACACCTAAGGCATCCATAATCGAAGCAAAAATGGAATTTTTGCTGGCAAATGCCTCCGCCCGGCCAAGGATAATACAGTTTACAACAATAAGGGGGATAAAAATACCCAGACTCCTATCCAATTCAGGAGCATAGGCTTTGATGAACAATTCAACAATAGTAACAAAAGAGGCAATAATCACGATAAAAGTAGGTATACGTATACTACTTGGAATTGTCTTTCGAATGGCAGATATAATAATATTTGATGCCAGCAATACGAAAGTAGTGGCAATACCCATTCCTATACCGTTAACCACCGAAGTAGTAACCGCCAGTACAGGGCATAAGCCCAGCATCATTACAAATATCGGGTTTTCTTTTAATATTCCCTTGGTAAACTCTTTAACCAGGTTCACCTGAATCCCCCCGCCCTTCCAGCAGAAAAATTATTGGCCAAAGTGCTCCAAAAAATGTTCTCTTGCCGCATTCACACCATGGGTTACCGCCTCTGAAGTTATAGTAGAAGCAGTAATGGCGACAATCTCATTAGCCCGGGCAGGTTCTTTTTTGGTAACTTTTAGGGGCTGGGCTGCCTTTTTACCCTGGAACCTTTCTAAAAACCAAGGTGCTTGGCATTGGTCCCCTAACCCCGGGGTTTCTGACTGGGAAAGTATTTTTATCCGCGTAATCTCCTGTTTCTCTATATCAAACCCCACAACAGTGGAAATGGGACCGCTGTACCCCTTCGGCTCAACGGTATAAATTACTCCCACTGGCTCTGATCCCTGGTAAGCAACATTAACCTCTTTGATTTCTGTAGGGGTAGAACTATTAACATACTTATCAGTTTCATCTTCAATTTTGTCAGAGTCAGGGTAAACCTCCTTTAGACCGGCGATTTTTTCCTCAGCGGCACTTTCAGTTATAATAGGTTCAGTGGAATTGTTTACATATGCCACTCCAATACCTGCAAGTGCACCTATTATCAGGAGATAAACACCCAGTTTTATTATGTCACGCATTTTTTCGCCTCCCATAAACCCTGGGCTTAACAAGCCTGTCAATCAAAGGTGTGCAGCAGTTCATTAGGAGAATAGAATAACATACTCCTTCAGGGTATCCACCATAGAGTCGAATTATAACAGTGAAAATACCGCATCCCAACCCGAAAAGGATACGACCTTGCTTGGTGATAGGGCTGGTTACCCAGTCAGTTGCCATAAAAATTGCTCCCAGCATCAAACCGCCGCCAAAAACGTGATATAAAGAATATAATATAATTCCTTTTCCCGTTAAGGCACCATAAGCGGCAGTCAACAGAAAAACTGAACCAATAAACATACCGGGAATACGCCAGTCAATGTGCCCCTTGTACAGAAGATAAATTCCTCCTAACAACAGTGCCAGAACGCTGGTTTCTCCAAGAGACCCGCCAATATTCCCAATAAACATATCCCCAAGAGAGGGGAGTTGTGCCACTGCCTCAGACCATGCAGCAGGTACAGAACCCTGGACGGCACCTTTCATGATTTCTAAAGGGGTAGCTGAAGTAACCCCATCCAGGGGCAGGACAAAAGTTGTTGCAGCTGCAGGCCATGAAGCCAGAATAATTGCCCGGCCTACCAGGGCCGGGTTAAAAACATTATGACCCAACCCGCCAAAAAACTGTTTAGCTAAAACAATAGCGCTGGCAGAACCTACCGCTGCAATCCAAACGGGAATCGTAGGAGGAAGACAGAAAGCCAACAGCAAACCTGTTATCGCGGCGCTGCCATCCTTAACAGTAACCGGCCTGCCCCGCACCTTTTGACACACCGCTTCACTAACCATAGCTGTAGTAACACATGTAACAATAACAGCCAAAGCGGAAAATCGGAAAAAATATACAGCCATAATAAGGGCTGGGGTTAAAGCAATCAATACATCCCGCATGGCTGTTTCTATTGTTACACTGCTCTTTATATGGGGCGAAGAAGATACAACCAGCCGCCCAATACGTGTCTCCATTAAAGTACACTCCATTCCCCAAAGGACTCTCAACCTTTTGCAGCAGCAGCTTCTTTTGCAGCTTGAGACTTCTGCCTGCTGCGGACAATCTCCTTAGCCTGCCTAATGTACTGGGTCAAGGGAATTTTGGCAGGACAGACATAAGAACAGCTTCCACATTCTATACAGTCCAAAACATTGTTTCGTTCAACAGTGTCCCATTTTTCTTTATCCGAATTCTTATATAGAGTGGTCGGCTCTAAGAACATGGGACAAGCATCCACACACTTGGCACAGCGGACGCAGGAATGAGGCAGTTCATTGGCAATTTCTTTATTGGGCAAAAAAAGCACTCCGGAAGTCCCTTTAGTAATAGGCACTTTATCTGAATACAGTGTCCTGCCCATCATCGGGCCACCGGAAATAATTTTTCCAACCCTGCCGTTATAGCCCCCGCTCTGCTCAACAAGGCTGCTGATCAAAGTCCCGATTTTAACCCGGTAATTTGCAGGCCTTTTTACCCCGTTGCCGCTAACAGTAACTACCCTCTCAATCAAAGGCATCCCTTTCTCAACTGCGTCAGCCACAGCCACGGCAGTACTGACATTGCTCACCACAACACCAACATCCATGGGTAGTCCGCCTGAGGGAACCACTCTGCCGGTACAGGTATAAATCAGGTGCTTTTCAGAACCCTGGGGATATTTTGCTTTTAGAGGCACCACTTGAATTTCTTCAGTACCCAAAAGCAGCTCTACCATTACCTCCACAGCGTCCATTTTGTTATCTTCTATACCAATATATCCCTTGGAGCAGTTTAACATTTTCATGATGTACTTCATACCGGCCAGAATTCTGTCTGGATATTCAAGCATTACCCGGTGGTCAGCCGTCAGATATGGCTCACACTCGCTGCCATTCAGGATAAGAAATTCAATAGGTTTGTCTTTGAGAGGGTTAAATTTTACGTGAGCCGGAAAGGCTGCCCCTCCCATACCAACTATACCGGCATTCCTTACCGCCTGCCGCAGTTGATCCAGGGTTAAACTGTCAGGGTTAGGATTATGTACAATGGAAGGATCGAGAGTGTTCTTCCCGTCATTCTCGATTTCAACGCACTTACCAAAACCAGGAATGTCAACAATAGACCTGACTGTTCCACTAATACTGGCATGAACTGGCGCACTGACAAAGGCAGAAGCATCCCCAATCTTCTGCCCAACTCTTACAGTATCACCCACACCCACAAGGGCATGGCATGGAGCACCAATGTGTTGGATTAACGGTATAAAAACATTATTAGGGGGCTCAGCCGCGACTATTTTTTTATTGACCGTGGCCACTTTATTTCCGGGTGGATGAATTCCCCCCACAAAAGTCCTCTTTTTCATATTAACCCCTTCTCAATAACTGCCGTGAATACACTTTTTATACCCCATCCCCTGCGCCCCACTCCTTGATATTGCCCGTTAAAGAAATCGGGGTCAGGGTTCTTTAACAATTGTTCTTTTTGAATGCCGCACCGGGGTTTTTCAAGAAAAAATCCATAATCCTTTTTAGCTGCAAAAATTCCCGGACAAACATCCAAATTTTATGGTTACAAATTTACATCAATTATTATTATAGTTTTGGTAGCACAAATAGACTAATCTCCAAATTATGTATAATATTAACTGAATAATACAGCAATGTGATGTCATATATTATTGAATTAGTATATCAAAATTCCGGAAAAAAGGAAGAATAAAACCACAAAAAACCACAGAATGTATTACCATTTTTTCTTTGATATAAAAAACCCAATCATTTTCTAATGTCTGCTACCAAACCGCCGTTAGCCTTAATTATTTCCTCCGGAGAAATAATCATCAGAGAATTCTCTGATCCTCCCCCTGAATAAACTATATCCTTCTCCATTACCCTGGAATCCACGAGGAATGTAGCTTCGAAACCAAAGGAAGGAACTCCCCCGCAGGGATATCCTGAATATTCTAATATCTCATCAGGTGAGGCAATCCGCACTTTCTTTAGGTGTAAAATATTTTTTACCGCGGACCTATCAACCCTGTCCTCTCCTTTTAAAACAGCTACAATAAACCTTCCGTCACCCACCAGGCAGATATTTTTTACAATGTTCTCCGGGCTTGTTCCTGCAGCCTGCGCCGCTTCCTCTACCGAATGGCAGCACTCCGAAAAAATCAGGTGTTGTCCCACAATACCTTTTTCCCTCATAAAGGCCTTTAACTTTTGTTCAAACTCATTCATTTGAACTCTCCCAATCTTTTGCAAAAGGGACTGCCAGCCCGTATTGCCAACAGCCCCTTTAATCCTGTTTAGCCACTTAATATTCTACTTTACCTCAGTCTTTTCCTCCTGGAGATTTTTGCT
>LFTO01000027.1 GCA_001513335.1 Clostridiales bacterium DTU086
ATCTGCACCGGCATTTCCATATATATCCCATTAGACAATTATGAGCTGCTGCCGGAAAAATACCCCACCCACTTCAACCTTTCCGGGGAACCTGATTCATGGTCTCCGAAGAGCGTGCTCACAGTATTAGCGGGTCCCCTGGTCATGGCCGCATCAATACTTCTTCTCCTGTTACCTTTAACCGTATATGCTGCCAGGGTAAAAGACCCTCGCAAAATTATTAATGGACCAAAGAAGAAAGTGGAGCATATGAGCCTGGAGAGAGCTGAAAAAATACGGAGTATAACAGTTTTTCACCTTCTGCTGATTACGCTCCTTATGGCACTGCTGGTAATGGCTCTCTCTATCGATTCAGTAAAGGTGGCTCTGGAAATACGAACGAAGTTGAGCCCCCTTGGCCTGGTTGTCACAGCCCTGCTCTTGCTGGATTCATTATACTTAACGTGGAAGCTAATCAGGTTGGTATATAAGTAGTGCTATTCATTAAACCTCGTCCCGTATTTTTTGAGAATCCAGCAGGTA
>LFTO01000143.1 GCA_001513335.1 Clostridiales bacterium DTU086
TGATAGAATCATTCCCCAGTTTTTGACCCTCATGGTCCATTTTCTGGTTACATCCATTGTAGCCAGGTAAAGCATTTTTAGCAGGGCATCATCCGTTGGGAATACTGACTTTGATTTTGTTACCTTCCGTAGTTGCCGGTGGTAGCTCTCGATTATGTTTGTGGTATAGATTAGTTTCCGGATCTCTTCCGGATAGCGGAAGAAGGTAGAAATCTCAGTCCAGTTATTGCGCCAGGACTTTATCGCCAGGGGATACTTCCCGCCCCATTTTTCCTCAAAGATGTCCAAAGCCCTTAGGCCTTCTTCTTCGCTTACAGCGTGGTACACTGGTTTCAAGTCAGCAGTAAATTTTTTGAGGTCTTTGTAAGATACAAATTTGGTTGAGTTCCTTATCTGGTGAACGACACATTTCTGGATTTGGGTATTTGGGAAACTGGCATTTATGGCTTCTGATATCCCACTGAGGTTGTCCACGCTTAAGATAAGGATATCCTTTACTCCCCGGTTTTTTAGTTCGTTTAATACGTTGAGCCAGAACTTTGCACTTTCACTCTCACCAATCCATATACCCAAAACATCTTTCTGGCCTTCAATATCTATACCGATTACTATGTAGGCTGCCTTGCTGACTATGTGGCCGTCTACCCTTACTTTGTAGTGGATAGCGTCTAAAAACATCATGGTGTATATTTCGGCAAGGGGCCTGTTCTGCCATTCTTTGATTACAGGTAAAAGCTTATCTGTTATGTTTGATATGAGGGTAGGGGAAGCCTCTATACCGTAGATGTTATTTAAGTGTTCCTGGATGTCTCTTACGGTCATTCCCTTAGCGTACATAGAGATAATCTGGTCTTCAATACCAGAAACATCTTTTTGATGTTTTTTTACGACTACTGGTTCAAACTCGCTGTTTCTGTCTCTTGGGATTGTTAAATCTATTTCTCCAAAATCAGATCGTACTTTCTTTTTGGTATGGCCGTTCCTAGAATTGTTGGTTTTCTTGTCTTTGTAGTTATATTTAGAATAGCCCAATTCATTTTCAAGTTCTGCTTCAAGCATTTGTTCAAGGGTTTTGCCAAACATTTCCTTGAGCATGTCCTGAACATCCTCAGCTGTCTTAAGGTTCTTTTGCTTGATGAGCTCTTTGATTTGATCGTCTGTAAAAAAAGTCACCTGTGCAACTCCTTTCGTTAAGTTGATTATACATTTTTGGTTAAGGAGTTTACACAGATTATTTTACAGACTCTTGTACTGCCCCCCATTTTGTCAACACAGTTAGGCAACATTCTGTAGAATACTTTGCTGGTAATATTCAGCCGGAGTCAA
>LFTO01000060.1 GCA_001513335.1 Clostridiales bacterium DTU086
TGACGGCAGCTGGGCGGATGATTTTTCTAGAAACCGGAATCTCTTCATAGCCGCCTTGAATTACTATTACCGCCAAAATTATACCTATATAGAAATCGGGGACGGCGACGAGCTCTGGGAAAACAAGAAGTACTCTGAAATTATCAATATACACAGGGATATTTTCCAGCTCCTGGCAATGTTCCATAAGGAAAACAGGCTTTATTTAATATTCGGAAATCATGATATGGAAAAGAAACAGAGAAACTGTATAAGAAGTAACTTGTACGAATACTTCGATGAGCGTGAAAACAAATTAGTGCCCTTGTTTGAAAATATTAATTGTTACGAAGGACTGATTTTGAAGCACAGGGTCACAGGTGACGAGATATTCCTTACCCACGGTCACCAGGTTGATTTCTTAAATTACACAGCTTGGAAGGCAGCCAGATTTTTGGTGAGATACCTGTGGCGGCCCCTTAACGTTTTTGGAATAAAAGACCCTACCAGCACGGCCAAAAATTACAGCAAAAAAGAGAGGGTTGAAAAGAGGCTTACCAAATGGGTTAAAGCAGAAAAACACATGCTCATTTCCGGGCATACCCACAGACCTATGATGCCTAAACCCGGTGAACCTCCATATTTCAACGGTGGAAGCTGTGTCTATCCCCAGGACATCACGGGCATCGAAATTGCCGACGGCAGTATTACATTGGTAAGATGGAATACAACGACAACCGTATCCGGCCTGTTGGCAGTACAACGGCAGGTTATGGTTGGGCCCATACCTCTTAGAGCTTACTGGGAGTTAACTAGAACAAAAGGCAGGACATAATCGCTAAAATACCCCATTAAGTCCTGCCTCCTTAAGGTTTTTTCTTCCTCTTCCCCATGCGTAACCTTATTTTACTGGCTGATTATTACCCTCTGCAAGTTGTCATTCCAATCAACCTTTGCCCCCAGGCTCTCGGATATAAATCTTACCGGTACCATTGTCCTGTTATTAATAATCTGGGCAGGAACATCGAGGCTTTTTTCCTCACCATTGATGATTGCCTGCTTGCTGCCGATTTTTACAGTTACTGTAGCGGTATCTTTTACCGCAGTAATAGTCTGTTTTTCCCCATCCCAGTTCACCTGAGCCCCCAGGGCTTCAAAAATACCTCTCAACGGGACCAGAGTCCTGCCGCCAATAATTACGGGAGGCTGGTCAAATACTATAGCATTGCCGTTTATGATAACCTCAATTGGTTTTGCTTCAAAGGTACGGCCGTATTTCCTTGCGTATCTTTCTGCACCGGAATTGGCGTAACCGATAATCTTTGTACCGGTAGGAATTACGTATTGTGAATCGTAGATGTTTACTGATGCAGAGTTAAAGGTAATGGTTATTAAGCTGCTGCAGTTCTGGAAAGCCCAGTCACCAATGCTCACCAAACTTTCGGGAAGAGTTATTTCCCTTAAACCGGTGCAGCTGTAAAAGGCCCCAGACCCGATACTGGTTACCCCTTCAGGAAAGCTAATATTTGTCAGACCGGTGCAGCCCATAAAAGCATTTTCACCAATGGCGGTTAATCCTTTCGGCAAGGAAATGCTTTTCAAATTTGAACAACCGGAAAAAACGTCTTTTTCAATTACGGTTACTCCTTTGGGAAGGGTAATCCCCTTCAAGCTTGTGCAATTTCTGAAAGACCCACTGCCAATAGTCTTTAACCCCTCTGGCAGGTAGACTTCCGTTAATCCGGTGCAGTCCTTAAAAGCATTTTTCTCAATACTTGTTACGCTGTCCGGAATACTGACACTTTTAAGACCTTGGGGACAGGCGATTAAAGTAGTAAGTTCCTTGTCATAGAGTATGCCGTCTACACTGCTGAAGTTTTGATTTCCCAAATCTACGTTGATACTCATTAAGCCGGAGCAGCCGTCGAAAACCTCACTGCCTATGTTCTCTATTTTTTTGGGAAGACTGATGCTCTTCAAGCCCGAACACCCGAAAAAGGCCCCCCTGTCAAGATTTGTAACTCTTTCCGGTATTGTAATTTTCGTCAGAGCTGTACACCTGCTGAAAGCTTCTTCTCCAATGTAAGTTAAACTATTCGGAAGGTTTACAGTTTTAAGACCTGTGCAGCCTTTAAATGCCCGGCTGCCAATACTTTCAACTCCTTCCGGGACACTAATTGTTTTCAACCCGGCACAGTCCCTGAAAGCCTCTTCCCCTATATGTTTTATCCCAGAAGCCAGTTTAACGCTGCTTACCCCCTGGGGGCACATTACCAGGGTTGTCCCGGTTTTGTCATAAAGTAAGCCCTCTTTACTGGAATAGGCGGAATTGCCTTCATTAACGGTAATGTTTTTCAAGCTTGTACAACCTTCAAAAGCACCCCGGTCAATACTGGAAACCTCTTCCGGGATAGTAACGGTAGTTAAACCGGTACAGTTGGAAAAGGCACCTCTACCTATACTTGTAAGACTCTCGGGCAGGTTAATTCCCTTTAAGCCGGTGCAATTTTCAAAGGCATAGCTGCCAATTACCGTAACCCCATCCGGAAGGTCAATATCTGTAAGACCGGTACAGCCGGTAAAAGTATAGTCACTAATCTTGATTATCCCCTTCGGAAGATTAATTCTTGTTAAGCCGGTGCAACCGGCAAAGGCTCCCTTGCCAATCCCTACTACAGTTTCCGGGATGCTGATGCTCTTTAAGCCCCAGCAGCCGGAAAAAGCATAGTCGCCGATACTTGTTAACCCTTTTGGAAGAGTAATATCAGTTAAATTCTTGCAGCCAAGAAAGGACCAGGCGCCAATGTCCGTTACACTTTCGGGAAACCTGATACTTGTTAAGTTTTTGTTCCCGGAAAAAGCCCTGTCTCCAATGCTTGTCACAGGAGCCCCGCCCAAAGTCCGGGGTACGACAACAACGCCACCGTTCCCGGAATATTTGGTAACCTGAGCCTTTCCCCCTGTTATGATATAGGTAAAGTCCCCCTGCTG
Source organism: Clostridiales bacterium DTU086 (assembly GCA_001513335.1). GTDB lineage: Bacteria > Bacillota > DTU086 > DTU086 > DTU086 > DTU086. The sequence goes on from LFTO01000060.1 coordinate 2,971, forward strand.
GGCTGCTGCTGCCTGACTACAAAAACAAACTAAAATTAACAATATTATAAAAACTAAACCGGTGTTTAAGGATTTTAATCTTCCGTTCTTATTTATTTTCATAAGACAACCCTCCCTTCAACTCTTTTGACGGGCACTTTAATCAACATCAAAGCTTACTTTCTCCAGGTAAAATTCCGCGCCGGTAACAACTTCTATCCAGTCCTCTTCCCCTGAGGTGGAAGTTGTTGCCTTACAGTTTAAAGGATTGGCCGTTTTTAGGCCTGAGCTTGTGCCAATGTTAGTTGCAGTCCAGCTGTAATTTTTTGCTGTAGCTGATTTGTCTCCCGGAACCAGCAGGGAAGTCACCCGTCGGACTTCCTGCCCGGAACCATTTTCCGTGAATCCCTCAAAAAACCATGAACCTGCATATTCCAAATTATTATCCTCATCATAAATGGTGGCCCTTATTTCTCCGTCGCAGGCAACCAATTGAATGTGGTGGGTAGTTCCATAATCGAAAGCGTAAAAGCTTTTTGTGCCCTTTTCCGGCCTCAGCCAATTCCACTCCCTGATCGACTCTTCACCTGATTTTGCTTTAAGGCTGTAGTAAATACCAAACTGCATCATTCTATTTTCAACAGGCTTAAATCCAAAGCCAAACTCAAAGTCATAATTGGACCCGTCGCTTCCTTTCCCCCGGCAGCCCAAGTAATTATAGGAAGCGGCACCATTACTGCTGGTAACATTCAAATCCTCAGCCTTTTCCCTTGTTGGCAGGGTAACTGTTGCCGTTATCCGGCTGTAGCCGTCACTTGCCGAAGCAACCCGCCGGTAAGCCTCCTTATATTTCACAGCCGGTGTGGAACCACGGTTAACGGTGGTTAAATTGGTACACCCCTTAAAAGTATCTTCTCCTAGGAGTGCTGCATTTTTGGGGATGGTAATACTCTTTAAACTGGTGCAGTTTTCAAAAGCAAGGTCTCCGATAACGGACAAGCTTTGGGGCAAACTGATGCTTTTTAAGCTTTTGCACCCTGAAAAAGCTCCTTCTCCTAGGCTGGATACCCCTTCCGGAATAATAATACTTGTTAGTCCGGTACAGTTCTGGAAAGCCCGGTCGCCGATACTTGTAACCGGGGCTCCCCCCAGGGATGACGGTAGGGTAAGATCACCGCCGGGACCAGTATAACGGGTAATCCAGGCTTGACCACCGGTTACGGAAAAGATAAAATCCCCCTCCTGTGCAGCTAAGACTTTATTGCCAAAAGAAAAAAGAAATACAGCAACCAACGCACAAATTAAAAGGGTTTTTGT
>LFTO01000183.1 GCA_001513335.1 Clostridiales bacterium DTU086
ACCTACAACATGTTGGGCAATGAAAACCCCAATGATCTGATACATGAGCCACAGTGCCCCCATAAGGATGGGTATGCCTGTTATTGGACGCATCATCAAACTGCTGAGCTTGCCAGCCAGGGAAGCATCACTAGCCTTGTGCCTTACGGATTTTACCAGTATATTGTTAACATGCTCGCGTCTGGCACGGTAGTATTCCTCCTGGTGTTCCCCCGGCTGCATTCCATGCCTTTCGGCAACTGCCGGGTCTCCTTCGAGTATTAATAAAGCATCGCCCTGTGTTCCGATTTCTCTGGTCAGGGGTACAAGTTCCCGTTTAATTCCGGGGGTTACCTTTCCCGGTACAGCGTGGGGGATGCTGTCTTTTAGTTCCTCCAGGCCAAATTTTGTCACGGCCACTGTGGGTACAACTTTTATTCCCAAATAATTAGATAAAGCATCAATATCAATTTCCAGTCCTCTTTTTTCAGCCTCGTCAATCATGTTTAGAGCTGCTAAGACAGGAACACCGGTATCTATTATCTGTTGTGTTAAAAATAAGTCTCTCTCAAGATAAACAGCATTTATGATATTGACTACAATATCTGCCGAGAGAATGATATCCCGGGCTATGCGTTCCTCATCATTAAAAGAAGATATGCCATATACTCCGGGAGTATCAATCAGTATACTGTCGCTTCCGTATTGAGCATGGGAAATTTCCAATGTGGTACCTGGATAGTTGGAGACATCAACATAAACGCCGGTCATGGCATTAAATAAGACTGATTTACCGGAATTAGGATTTCCGGCCAGGACTATTCTCTTTTTTCCCTTGGCATTATTCAACAGGATATCCCCCAAAGGGTCACTGTAACAGCAGTGCTTCATTTAGCTGCCCTCCTTTACTTTAGTATCAAAAGTCTGATTTTGATAATGCTGTAAAATTGTTTTATTTTGTGGCAGAAGCAACGGTGATAAGCTTTGCCAGCCCTCTCCCAATGGCAATTTCCTGTGTATGTTTTCGAATTATTATCGGGCCTGCAGGAATAATCTCGCTGCAAAACACCGTTTCACCTTCAAAGATTCCGAAACGGATGGCCTGGGCTTTTACCTGTGGTTCCTTTATATCCAAAATTTTTAGTTTCTGTCCTCTTTTGGCTAAGTCCAGTGTCATCAGATACCCTCCTCTTGTTAATGCAAATGAAAATCATTATCATTTATACAAATAATACATCGCAACCAAGATGAGAGTCAAGAGGAAATTTGATTGAAAAACGTTTTTTTACCGCAGGGAGGTGGATAGCAATAGTTGGTGTAATAATAAAATAATGGACAAGAGGCAAGTTATTGGACCGTTTTCGTAAATTATCCAGGAAGGGTAATGTTAGGATGTTTTAGTTTCTTGCACAAATAAAGGGGGTTATTTTTTGGGCACTGATATTAACCGTATGGAGAAAGTCTGGAACGATTTTTGCACCCTTGTTGGGGGCGGCAGTATCCCCTCAGAAAGGGAAATGACCCTGGAGTTTGAATTGGGGCATGCTGCCGGGACAGCCAGAATTGCTCAATTTTTGGCTGCTAAAAGGGAATTGGATATTGAGATAGCCTTTATACTTGGTGTACTGCACGATTACGGCAGGATTATGACCGGCAGCAAAAAAGATCATGCTCGTATTGGCAGCAATTACGTTAGAGAGTATTTGACTCAATCGAATTGTTTTACCGAGGACGAGATTGAGGTGTTGGTAAAGGCAGTAGCCAACCACAGTTGTAAAGATGAAGTAGGGAGTCCCTTTGAAGAGTTAATTAAAGATGCCGATGTGCTGGATGGTTTTCTGGCCGGCAGAAAACCAAAAAAGACAGAGTCTGAACGCAGGCTGGAGGCTGTGTTTAAGGAATTTGATTTGAAAGAAATGGTGTAGTGGCAGCTTTACAAGACTTATGTCGTACTCCCCCAGTTTGTACAGGGTATTTCCAAGGCCAAGTCTAAAGTCAAGCAGCATCCTTTTATTCACTGGGCTGGCTCGGGTTTGTTGACTACATAGGGTAAAAGTATGTGGGCCATCCCAGAGGCTCAGATGGTTTATTCTGCTGGAAAATGATAAAGAATAATTAGATACCAAGATAGTAATTAAGAGGGGGGCCTGTAATGGCTAAAGGTATTAAAGCAAGGGAAGAAATTCCCCAGAAATATAAATGGGACTTGGAGCGGATATACCCGAATGAGTCATCAATTGAAGCAGATTTTGCCAAAGTAAAGGAACTCCTGGAAAAGACAGTGGGATTAAAAGGACGTCTGGGTGACCGGGAAGTCCTTTTACAGTGCCTGCAGACAGGGGATGAAATGGGAATTGTCATGGGGAGGCTTTTTGCCTATGCTCACATGCGCTTGGATGAAGACCGCAGGGTTTCCAAGTACCAGTCCCTGAATGACAGGGTGAGGGCTCTTGGAGTGGAAGTGGGGGAGAAAACGAGTTTCGTTGAGCCCGAGCTGCTGAAGCTGGATCCAAATGTCCTGGAGGAAATCATTGATGATAATCGTTTTGTCCCTTACAAGATGTATTTCCAGGAAATTGCCAGAAGCAGAGAGCATGTTCTCTCTGATGCAGAAGAGCGGATTCTTGCTTCACTGGGTGAGGTAGCTGATGCACCTTCCGAGATTTATTCTATGCTGACTAATGCGGACATTAAATTTGGGACAGTAAAAGATTCCCAGGGGGAAGAAATTGAATTCTCTGAAGGAAGGGCCATGTCCTTTTTCCAGAGCAGGGACCGCAGGGTGAGGAAAGATGCCTATAATACCCTTTATCAAACATATACAGGTTTTAAGAATACCTTGAGCCAGACCCTGGCAAATAATATCAAGGTTAACAGCGTTACTGCCCGCTTAAGAAAATATGACAGTTCCATTGCCATGAGCCTGTTTCCCGACAACGTTCCTGTACAGGTTTATGACAACCTTATTGACACTGTAAGCGACAACCTTCAATATCTCCATGAATACGTGGCCATGAAAAAAAAGATGCTTGGCCTGGACGAAATGCATTTCTACGACCTCTACGTTCCTCTTGTAGAAGATTATGATAAAGAAATTAAGTACGAAGAAGCTGTAGAGACTGTAAAGAAGGGGTTGGCGAGTCTCGGTGACAGGTATATTGAAGATTTGAGCCAGGGAATTGCCAACAATTGGATAGATGTCTTTGAGAACCAGGGAAAAAGGTCCGGAGCGTACTCCAGCGGAAGTTACGATACCATGCCCTATATCCTGATGAATTATGACAACAAGATGTCCGACTTGTTCACACTGGCTCACGAATTGGGGCATTCCATGCATTCTTTTTATTCAAACAAGAAACAGCATTTTAGGACTGCCGGGTATTCCATCTTCGTGGCTGAAGTTGCTTCAATTTTTAATGAAACCTTATTGTTAAATTACCTGTTAAACAATGCCGCGGTCAGGGAGGAAAAACTTTACCTTTTAAATTATAATCTTGAAGGGTACAGGGGAACTGTTTTCCGCCAGGTGATGTTTGCAGAATTTGAACGGATTATTCACAGAAAAATTGATAATGGGGAGGCTTTGACTCCCGATGTTTTATGTGAAGAATACTATAATTTAAACAAAAAGTATTACGGGCCGGAAATGACCCTGGATGACAATATTGCCATGGAGTGGTCCCGAATTCCCCACTTTTACTACAATTTCTATGTTTACAAATATGCCATTGGCTTTTGTGCAGCAAAAACTCTGGCCGGGCCTATCATTGAAGGAGATCGGGAGGCTTTGGAACGTTACCTGTCGTTCCTGGAAAGCGGAGGGTCAGATTACCCCCTGGAACTCCTGAAAAAAGCAGGTGTAGATATGTCTTCCCGGGAACCTGTGGAGAAGTGTATGCAGTCCTTTAAGGAGTCTCTGGATCGGTTTGCGGAGGAGAAGGAAGGGCAAAAAGGATAATTCCTTGGCCCGGGTGTCAGACGAAAAAAGTCGAGAATTGGTCCGAATTATACAGCCGGCTTAGGTTTTTTCCCTTAAGCCGGTCTTTTTTTTGGAAGAAATTTGGTATATACACCCCATCAACAGCTGTATAAAATGTGGTTAAGGTTTCCTTACAGCCAGTGAAGGTATCCTGCAGTTTATTAGGAACATTGGAAAGTTGAAAGCCTGCAGAAAAAACATCATAAGGTGTTTTTTTCGGATAAGGAGGATGTATTTATGGAAAATGTCTTAATACAGACTATTGGCTTGACAAAAAGATACGGAACTGTCCCTGTAGTAAAAAGCCTTAACCTTGAGGTTAGGGGAGGAGAAATATTTGGATTTTTGGGACCTAATGGTTCCGGAAAAACAACTACTATCAAGATGTTAACCGGACTTCTGGAGCCCAGTGAGGGAGAGGTTTTTATCTGCGGATATGATATTAGAAAACAGCCAATGGAAGCCAAGGCAATGACAGCCTATGTGCCTGACCAGCCCAGACTGTACGGCAAATTGTCTGCAAGGGAGTTCCTGCACCTTGTTGCCGCTCTGTACAGGGTGCCTAAAGATATTATACAGGGAAGGGCGGAACAGCTTTTAGACATGTTCGGCCTCCAGGACAGGGCTGATGAATTGCTGGAGGGTTATTCCCACGGGATGCGGCAGAAGGTGGTATTGGCATCTGCCCTTATTCATCAGCCCAGGGTTATCCTCCTTGATGAACCTACGGTAGGTCTTGACCCTGCCAGTGCCCGACAGTTAAAAGATTTGCTGCAGGAAATGGCCCGACAGGGGGTAGCGGTTTTTCTCTCCACTCATATTTTGGAGATTGCTGAGAGGATGTGCCACCGTGTAGGTATTCTCAAGGAAGGAGTGCTGATTGCTGAAGGCAGCACTGAGGAGCTGCGCCAGAAAGTAGGGCACGGAGGGGAAAGCCTTGAAGATATTTTCCTGGAGCTCACCGGCTCACAGGAAAATGCAGAATTGATAGAAAGTCTTGGGGAGTGATAGTTTTGGAAAGGGAAAAAATTTTACCGCCTCCTCTAACAAAACCGCCCCGGGGCGGGACTTTTGTCCAGGACTTTAAGCTGCTGCTAAAAAACCAAATGCGGGTGGCCTGGAATAAATTCCGGTACCGCCCTGCCGGTCCCCTGGTAGGGATGCTTATTATCCTTCTTTTTCTGGGTGCAATCATAGTCTCGATAGGGTCTTTTGCTTATGATGCGTTAAAGCTCATGTCCCCTGACATTGCACAAGGGGCCCTTTCGTTTTTATTTATGATTTGTCTGGCAGGCCAGGTCTTCTTCGGCATAACGGCAGCCTTCGCTGCTCTCTATATGTCCGATGATTTGGAGCTTCTTTTTGTGGCGCCAATTTCACTAAAAGTGGTTTTTGCCGTAAAGTCCCTGTCAGTTTTCGGAAGCAGCTTGGTGGCTGCTGTAATGTTTATTTTTGTACCAGGTATTTTTCTCGGTCTTGTTTTTGAAGCGGGAGCAGCATTCTATTTCCTGGTTCTTCTGGTGGGTTTCGGTCTATCGCTGATAGGTATGGCTGTGGCTGAATTAATTAATCTTCTGGTGATGCGCATAGTGCCACCGCACCGCAGTAGGGAAGCCGTTGGATTTATCGGAGCTTTGGGGGGTATTCTGATCGCTCTCGTTTTTCAAATACCCAATATACTCATAAGCGGGGAGGATGAATTAAACATCGGTGGTTGGCTGGCAGGGCAGGATCAGGCACTGAGGATTATGGACTTTTTTCCCTGGGGATGGGGTTCCAATGCTCTGGCTGACGGAATAACGGGAAATTTCCTTTCCGGACTGGGATGGTGTTTATTAATTATTCTAATGGGGGCGGCTTTGTTTATGATTTCATTCGCCCTTCTGGAGCGGGGTTTTCGCAGGGGCTTTATTTCTCTCAGCCAGGGGGCGGGGGGTCGCCGTAAAAAAACTACGAGAAGTGTGGTCCAGAGAGCACGCAGGCCCCAAGAGAAGTTTTCTTTTTCAAACAATGACGGGTTTAGCGCTACTGCTTCTCCCCTTTCTGGGATGTGGGCAGTGGCCAAGAAAGATTTACTTTATTTAAAACGAGATACACGGGAATGGTTTGGGTATTTGGTCCCTTTAATAATTATGGCTTTCTTTGTGGGTCAGTACTTCATGTTCCCTGCGGGATCCACCCGTGCTTCTCTCATAACGGTTTTGTTTATGTATACTGTTATGTTCAGTGGAAATATGGCCCTGCAGTCTTTTGGCAGGGAGGGAGAATCCGAGTGGCTGTTAAACAGTGTCCCCCTTGGCGGGTGGCCGGTGGTATGGGGAAAACTACTGGCAGCCGTTCTACCCACTTTACTGTTAATGGAAGCTCTGCTGGTAGGTACTGCTTTGGCAGTAGGTATGTCTTCTTCACTGACCCTTGTTCTGGCACTGGCTGCGGTACTTCTCAGCCTGGGATCCAGTGCAGTGGGGCTTTTCTATTCAATAAATAACAGCCGTTACAATCCGGATTCCCCCCAGCAGCGCATTTCTCCAGGTGCATCTATATTAATGTATCTGGTAAACTTGTTCTTTATATTTTTATTATCAATTGGCCTTGTATATCTTTTCCCTCCTGCGGAACTGGTTGCTGTTCTCCAGGTATTTCGTCCGGTAACGTTCGAAAGGGGTTTAATCTCAACAATAACTTACGTTCTCTTTATTTTAAGTCGTCCCCTTTTGTGGCAGGCTTCCCTGCGCATTATGTTGGGTCTAATCGTAACCTTTGGTGTCTGGTCCGTATTCTTTTTTGGATTTCTGGCCGGAACGGTTCGCCAGAGCAGGAAAGGTTTTCGGGTTGAAATTGTTTCAGGCAAAAAAAAATCCCGCGGTAAAAAACTTTCCGGGATAGATGGTTAAACGTGCCTCTCAGTAAAAAGAGTTAACCCCTACTCCCAGAGCTTTTCCGCTAATTCCAGGGCAAGGCCAAATGCCAGATGGCCCAAATAATTGCTTGCTGCGGTTCTCCAGCCCTTCAGTTTTAGACCGAAGAAACCCGGTTTTGGCACATTTCCCTTTCGCATCTGAGGGTTGACAATGCCGAGGAGGGGAAAAGCAAATAATGAGGAAAAAAGAAACAGCATATTTCCAAAAAGAATTCCTTTTGCACACAGAGGAAGCCGTGTCCTTTTGTGAATTGCCCGGAATACTGTTACCAGAGCTACTGCTCCAAAAAAGTACATGACGCCCCCGGCGACTTTTGCCCTGGGGCCGGGTGGGAAAATCAGTGTTCCGTTCAACAGGGGGAAATCTATCCGAGCAAGTTTCAATTTTGGAGCCAGGCGAAAAACGACTTCTATGGCAGCAAAACCTATGGAGGCAGTAACCCATGTACGGGGGTCAAGAAACTTGTTTATTATTAAGTCCATTAAAGACTCTCCTATACTTGGCTTGAAATTTGGAGGATGAAATTCAACAAGATTTAGTATTCCCTGTAATTACTCCAGGCATGTTGCCTGTATTCTGTATGTACAGACAGAAAACTGTTTATTTCGTCAGCCTTTAAAGTATACCGGTATACTTGCGGTAATTCTATTTACAATAGATTCCCTTCATGATAATATTTAATTGACCCCGAGAGGTTGGAAAGGAAATTATCGTGAAGAGCTGGAGTCTCTGGAAAGAATCGCAGCCAGCCAGTGGAATATCCGCTGGCGGAGCGGGAACCCGGGGAACCTCTAGAGTAGCGATAATGACCGGGAAGATCACTCGGGGTTAGAATATAATGTCAAAACTTGTTCAGTAAGCCTGTTTTCGATATAATATCTTGTAATCACAGGGCATTTAACTAAGCTGTTGATGCCCTTTTGTATTACCTGATAATAGTCGAGGAAATCAACCATGGGAGAGAAAAAAAGGTGGCTATTATTACAATTTCTCGTCAGTTTGGGAGTAACGGCGAAATTGTAGCTGAAATCCTGGCCGAGGCAACGGGATGGCTCCTGTTAAATAAAAAAACTTTGGAACAATATTTAACAGAACATCACATTCCTCAAATTCGGATGGAGTGGATTAATGAAAGTTCCCCTCATGACATAGAAAGCCTCAATAAAGAGAGAATTGCTTACCTGGAATTTTTGAAAGAAACTATTTTAAACCTTTCCGAGAAAGGACACCTTTTTCTCCTTGGACGCGGCGGTCAGTTTTTGTTCAGGGACAAGGAGGATGCCTTCCATATAAAGATTATTGCCTCTCTTGATACCCGGGCAGCAAACATACAGTATAGATTTAATGTTGATAAAGCTGCGGCTTTAAGGTTGATAAACCAAAAGGACGCAGAAAGAATGGAATATGCTCTTTTCTACCACCGTGGAGATTCCAATGACCCTCAAGTATATGACTTAATGATAAATACCAGCAGAATATCTATAGATGAAGCGGCTAAAGTAATCGTATTTTTCTTAAAGGATAAAGGGATCGTTTCAGCCGACACTTTTGACAGCATAGTAGAGGAAATTGAGAGAATATCTTCCCAGCGGCTTGCCGAATTAGATGCCGTCCATTCTACCGGCACGAAAAAAGAAACTTCTTCGAGAAATTATGTGTTTGCTAATGAGAGTGAAGAAGAGTTTGCCCGCATACTTGATTATTACAAAATTGATTACCTTTACGAGCCTACAACTTTTCCTCTCCGGTGGGACAGTGAGGGAAACATTGAGAGTGCCTTTACCCCTGACTTTTATTTTCCCGATTTTGATTTTTATATTGAGCTGACTACTATGAAACAGGAACTTGTGACCAAGAAAAACCGCAAACTCCGGGAACTGCGCCGTGTTTACCCGGACATAAACATAAAACTTTTTTACCGCAAAGACTACAAAAAGCTGTTAGAGAAATTCGGGATATCGGAGGAATAAGGGGGACTTGTAGTGTGCGAAGTAAAGGGGAAAATTATTATTTCCAAAGAAGAGCTAAACAGTCGTGTTAAAAGCCTGGCAGGAGAAATATCTGCGGACTATGAGGGGCTCAATCCTGTTATTATCACAGTTTTAAGGGGAGCTGTCTATTTTTTTGTTGACCTTTCCCGTGAATTGTCAATACCTCACTCAATTGATTTTCTCGCTATTTCCAGTTACGGACCCTGTCCCGGGACAGGGGTGGTGAGAATAACCAAAGATTTGGAAGTGGATATTCACGGGCAGCATGTGCTCCTGGTAGAAGATATAATTGATACCGGTTTGACTCTTCATTATTTAATCCGTACATTGCGCGAAAGAGGCCCTGCAAGCCTAAAGGTCTGTACTTTTTTGGATCGGCCTGTCCAGAGAATAGCTAAGCTGCAGGTGGATTATAGGGGTTTTGAAACTGATGAGGAATACCTGGTGGGATATGGACTCGACTATAAGGGAAAGTGGAGGAATTTACCCTATATTATGGCTGTTACAGAGTAACCTCAATTGCGGCGGTTTTCGCCGCTTTATTAGTTCTTGGGGAAGTTTTTTTGGATAGGATGAATTAATGGAGATACCTCTTAAGCAGGAACAACGAAGAGAGTAGCAGAATTAGTAACTTGACCGTATTGAAACAAGTCATTGAGCAATAAACTACTTGTAGTATTCTGGCTGCCCAAGCAGAGCTGTCTGTGTAATTTTCCGCCTGGTAAAAAAGGGGAGTGTGGAATCTTGGCCAGTAATGTACGGAGTAACCTGGAAAGACTTCTTAAAAAGGGACATTTCGTTGTTACCGGCGAGATTGGGCCTCCCAAAAATGCTGATGCCGGGGTGGTAATCAGAAAAGCAAAAGCCCTTCGGGGGTATTGTGATGCTGCAAGTATAACTGATAACCAAACTGCTGTTGTGAGGATGTCCAGTTTAGTTTCTTCACTGCATGTTATCAATGCCGGTATGGAACCGATAATGCAGATGACAGTGAGAGACCGCAACCGCATTGCAATTCAAAGCGATTTACTGGGTGCTTACAGCCTCGGGATCCGCAATGTTGTCTGCATGAGCGGAGATCACCAGTCAATAGGAAATCATCCCGAAAGTATAGGGGTTAATGACCTGGATTCAATTCAGTTGATCAAAACCGTGCGGGATATGGGAGAGAAGGCCTGCTTTGTTAACGGAGAGACAATTGACGGCGTGGTCCCGGACTTTTTTACAGGAGCAGTAACCAGCCCCTTTCTTGAGCCTTTTGACCTAACCCTGCTCAGACTAGAGAAAAAGATTTATGCGGGCGCTTACTTTATCCAAACTCAATGTATTTACGATATTCAGAGATTCAAAAAGTGGCTTCAGAGAGTGAAGGATATGGGGTTAAGCGAAAAAGCCTATTTTCTCCCCGGGCTAATGCCCTTAAAATCTCCCAGAGTTGCCCGGTATATGCAGGATAATATCCCGGGAATTGAAATTCCGGAAGCCATAATCAGGCGGATGGAGAGGGCTGCCGACCCGGCAAAGGAGGGGGTCAAACTGGTTGTTGAACAAATCCAATGGCTCAAGTCGCTGTCTGGAATAAGCGGAGTTCATATAATGGCAGTTGGTTGGGAAGAAATCATTCCGGAAATTGTCTGTAAAGCAGGGCTTTCCCCAAGGCCTGAATGATACTGACTTTTTCGGACAAGCCAAAAACTACAATTTGAGGCTAACTAACATTCCCATATTTTTTGAGGCTAACTAATATTCCCATATTTAATGAGGAGGACAGTCAATGACCAAAATACCAAGTGACATAGAAATTGCATCTGCTTCAAGAAAAAAGCCTATTGTAGAGATTGCTGAGGGGCTTGGAATAATAGAAGATGAACTGGAAATGTACGGAAAGTACAAGGCTAAAATATCTCTTGACTTGTTTAGGCGTCTAGCAGGAAAATCCGAAGGAAAACTAATCCTTGTTACCGCTGTTAACCCTACTCCTGCGGGAGAGGGCAAAACAACGGTGAGTGTTGGTCTGGCGGATGGTCTGACCAGGTTGGGCAAAAAAGCAGTGGTCGCTTTAAGGGAGCCGTCTTTGGGACCCAGTTTTGGAATAAAAGGTGGAGCAGCAGGGGGCGGGTATTCTCAGGTTGTTCCAATGGAGGATATAAACCTGCATTTTACCGGTGATATACATGCAATTACTTACGCCCATAATCTTCTTGCTGCCATGCTCGATAACCATATTCACCAGGGGAACAGGCTGAATATTGATACCAGGAAAATTGTTTTTCGCCGGGTTATTGACTTGAATGAGCGAGCTCTACGCTCCATCGTCTGTGGTTTAGGCGGAGAGAAAAACGGCGTCCCCAGGGAAACCGGATTCGATATTACTGTTGCTTCGGAGATTATGGCTATCCTTTGTTTATCCCAAGATCTGCAGGATTTAAAAGAAAGACTGGGCAGGATTATAGTTGCCTACACCTATGATGGGCAACCGGTTAGGGCTTCTGACCTAAAAGCTCAGGGGGCAATGGCCGTATTGATGAAGGAAGCAATCAAACCCAACCTGGTACAAACTCTGGAAAATACACCGGCCATAATTCACGGGGGTCCTTTTGCCAATATTGCTCACGGTTGTAATAGTTTAATAGCTAGTAAATTAGGATTAAAGTTGGCAGACTACGTTGTTACGGAGGCAGGTTTTGGTGCTGATCTTGGGGCTGAAAAATTCTTTAACTTAAAATGCCGTTATGGTTCACTAAAGCCTGACGCGGCTGTTATCGTTGCCTCAATCAGGGCTCTCAAATACCACGGGGGAATAAGGCGGGATTATCTGGGTGAGGAAAATGTGCCTGCCTTGGAGCGGGGATTTGTAAACCTCTCAAAGCATGTGGAGAACATTTCCAAGTTTGGCGTTCCCACTGTAGTTGCCATTAATAATTTTCCAACAGATACTGAACGGGAATTATACAGGCTTTATGATATGTGCTGTTCCTTGGGCGTTCCTGCAGCCCAGACTCAAGTCTGGGCCAGGGGCGGAGAGGGAGGCTTAGAACTGGCTCAAAAAGTAGTAGATACAATTGCCGAAGGCCGTGGTGACTTTAGGCTCCTTTATCCTGATAATTGGTCCCTTAAGGAAAAAATTGAAATAGTTGCCAGAGAAATATATGGTGCTGATGGGGTTAATTACACTACTGCGGCGGAACTCCAATTAAAGAATATTGAGTCTATAGGGTATGGCGTTCTGCCAGTCTGTATAGCAAAGACCCAGTACTCCCTTTCCGATGAACCCGAAAAGCTTGGTTGTCCCCGTGGTTTTCGGATAACAGTGAGGGAAGTAAGGTTATCTGCCGGGGCCGGGTTTGTTGTTCCCATTACTGGCGATATTTTAACTATGCCAGGGTTGCCAAAAATGCCGGCAGCCTGCAGCATGGATATCGATGGGGACGGAAAGATAACAGGATTGTTTTAATGGATTGATTGCTTTTTGCAAGGTAATTTAAATATAAAGTGTATCCAGAGTTGATGGTATTGGGTGCAGAAGCTTAAAAGGGAAAGTGGTGAAAAACCGCTGCAGCCCCCGCTACTGTGAATGGGATGAAATCTATCGGGCCACTGGGTTCTATTCCGGGAAGGGATAGAGAGTAAGATGAACCATGAGCCAGGAGACCTGCCCATACCTTACTATAACCTTTTCGGTGGGAAAGGGGTTAGGTGCGTTCCGTGGCTGATTCCTATCTCACGATAGGAGTTTTTTGTTTCTTAGGCTTACGAACCATGCTTTTTTCTAGTTTGAATCTTTTCCGCCGGTCGCCCGAAGAAAGAGTTTGTTCTTTTGGGGGATCTGAAAAGTCCTCTCCGGAAGGGGGTAATGAAAATCAGCACGGAGATTATTAATAAAACAGTGGCTTCCATACAGGAACTGGATACCTGCAGTATGGAAATGGCCCGGCAGAGGTTGGACAGCCTGACCAAGCCTCGGGGGAGTCTTGGCCTTCTTGAAGATATTGCTGTTAAGCTGGCCGGCATCTGCAGGGGTGTACCGGTTTCAGAGCCGAAGACGGTAATTGTACTTGCCGGTGACCACGGTATTGCCGGTGAGGGTGTCAGTGCTTACCCTCAGGAGGTTACCTGCCAGATGATGCGAAATTTCCTTTCCGGCGGAGCAGCCATTAATGTGTTGGCCCGGTTAACAGGTGCACATGTTGCTGTTGTTGACATGGGGGTTCTGGAGGAAATTGAGCCTCACGAAAATCTGTACATATACCGGGTGAGAAAGGGAACCGGCAACATAGCTAATGGACCTGCCATGACCAGGGAGGAAGCTGCTGCAGCCCTGGAAGCGGGTATTGAAGTTGCAGGGAAGGAAATAAAAAAAGGCTGTAGTGTAATTGCCGTTGGTGAAATGGGCATCGGAAATACTTCTGCTAGTTCGGCAATTTTATCAGTTCTTACGGGGTACAAAGTAGAAAGAGTTATTGGAGTTGGTACAGGGGTAAACCAAGAAGTGCTGCAAAAGAAAATAACCCTTGTGAATCAGGCTGTAAATGTAAATCTGCCTAACCCTAATGATCCAATCGATGTGCTGTCCAAAGTGGGCGGCTTGGAAATCGGGGGGATGGTCGGTGTCATTTTGGGTGCTGCAGCTGCAGGAGTGCCGGTAATTGTTGACGGGTTTGTGTCAGGTGCGGCTGCGATGCTGGCAATTGAAATGGCTCCTCTTTGCAGCGAATATCTGTTCTTTTCCCATCTTTCTGCTGAAGCGGGACACAGGGTTATGCTTGATTGGCTAAAAAAAGAGCCTTTCCTACACTTAAATATGCGGTTAGGAGAAGGAACAGGGGCAGTGCTGGCATTTCCAATCATTGATGCCGCCGTAAAAATATTTCAGGAAATGGCAACATTTAGAGAGGCAGGTATTTCCAGCGGAACCGAGGGAGGTTTGGACCCAGAGACAGAGGCTCAAGTTTTCAACGAATTCTGGAAAAGGCGGTTTTAGATTGGATGTCGGACTTTATGGTTGCTTTGAAATTTTTAACCGTAATTCCATTGGGAAGGGAAAATGTTTTTTCAACCGGCAGGATGGCCAGGTCCCTGTCTTACTATTCGTTGGTTGGGCTGTTGTTAGGTGGCTTACTGGTATTGGTATCAATGGGGGGCAGCGCACTTGACCTGGGATGGTCAGGGGACATAATTGTTATTGCATTTCTTGCATTTATTACAGGGGGCCTCCATTTGGACGGGCTGGCAGATACAGCTGATGGATTATTCAGCTCCAGACCCAGAGAAAAAAAACTCCAAATTATGAGGGACAGCAGAATAGGGGCGATGGGTGCAATCGTCCTTTGGGTATTTCTTTCTTTGAAAGTCGCTTTTTTAGGGGAATTATCCGGTTTAGATAAGGTAAAACTTTTAATTTTTATGCCCGCCGTGGGTAGGGGCTTAATGGTCTGGTCAATAGTCAAATTTCCTTATGCTCGGGAATCGGGTTTGGGGCGTCCTGCTCAGGGAGGGGATTGGCGTTCCCTGGCTATAAATGCTTCTGTTCTGGCAGCCTCAGGTTTCCTGTTTTTGGGGGTGTACTCTCTGGTTATAATTGTCGTTGTCTGGGTGGCAGTGCATCTGCTTTCTACTTTTTTATCCCGGGAACTGGGAGGCCTTACCGGGGATACATACGGTGCTGTATGCGAGTTTTCTGAAACCTTGACATTGTTTCTGGGAGTAATGCGGTGGTGAACGGTATATTTTACCGGGCCTTTCCCCTATTGGCAAACGGGTTTAGGCAAGTTTATTAATTGATGAAAGGAGATTAAATTTGAAACTGCTGTTGGTTCGGCATGGAGAAACTGATTGGAATAAAGAACTCCGCTACCAGGGGCGGAGGAACACCTTTCTAAACTCAACGGGTATTCGGCAGGCTCACGAGGCGGGTGAAAAATTAAAGGAGTATGCTCCTGCAGCTTTGTACACCAGTGATTTAAACAGGACAAAGCAAACGGCAGACATAATTGGAAAAATAATTGGGCTGACCCCTCAGAGTGAGCCCCGCCTGAGGGAAATCCACTTTGGGGAATGGGAGGGAAAAACCTACCCCGAGGTGTTGGAACTCTATCCCGAGGAGGTCAAGGTCTGGAGAGAGCGCCCTTTGGAAGCGCATGTTCCAGGAGGTGAGGCTCTACGGGACGTGCTGGCGAGGATGGTGGAGAGTATAGAAGATATATATTCCCATGTCAAGGGGAACACAGTTGTTGTTACCCACGGTGGGCCTATCAGGCTGTTTCTATGCCATATTGGGGCTGAAGGTGCTATGTGGGAGTATTCCGTTAAGCCGGGCTCAATTATTGTGATAGGTAAAAGCGGCGGGAAGTGGACATTGCTAGGTCAGAAATAAGCACCGGTGAGAGCATCAATTTTCTGGGGAGGTGTAATTTTGAGGCGTTTAATTGTCCTTCCGATTATTCTTATCATTCCGCTCTTTATATTCGGGTGCACCGGTGTGGACCGTGAAAAGGCTGAATCCGCTACCGGTGAAGGAGCATATCCCCTGACAATTGAGGACAGCCTTGGAAGACAGGTTGTCATTCCGGAAAAACCCCGGCGGATTGTGTCCCTTGCCCCGGCAAATACGGAAATTCTTTTTTCCTTGGGATTGGGAGAAAAAGTTGTGGGAGTAACTGACTATTGTGATTATCCTGTAGAAGCACAAAGTAAAGAGAAAGTGGGAGATTTTTACGCTCCCAGTGTGGAAAAGACACTGATTCTTGAACCAGATGTAATTTTTGCCACCGGGGGTGTCCAGTCTGAGGTTGTTGAGCAGTTGGACTCCCTGGGCCAGGTAGTTGTTGCTCTGGACCCGAAGAGTATTGATGAAATCCTGGAGGCTGTCAGATTAACAGGGAAAGTGACCGGCAGCATTGAACAGGCACAACAGATTACCCGGGACATGGAACAAAGAATTAAGGCTGTTAGGGATAAATTGGCGGACCTTTCGCCAGGTGAGAAGGTGGATACTTTTGTGCTGGTTTGGATAGAAGATTCCAAAGTGTTTTCGGCAGGTCCAGGGACTTTTGTTTCCAGCATAATTTCCTTGGCCGGGGGATACAACGTGGCAGATGAGTCGAAAGTGGAATACCCCCAGTACAGTATTGAGAAATTGATGGAGAAAAACCCTGAAGTAATTATAAGCACTGCGCATGGGTACTCCAACCCGGAACAAGTCAAAGAAGTTCTGCACCTTGATAACCTTGCAGCGGTTAAAAACGATAAAGTTTTTATTGTTGAGGACTCGGACCTATTGACCCTTCCGGGACCAAGAATTGTGGACGGACTGGAACTGGTGTCCCACTTTTTACACCCGGACATCTTTCCTTCTCATTAAACGTGAAAGTAATGATGTTATATG
>LFTO01000105.1 GCA_001513335.1 Clostridiales bacterium DTU086
GCCATCTTCTGCCGCTGGGCAAGTGTCCTAATTTCCTGGAGGTAGCGTTTTCTTTTTGTCAGCTGTTCAACCAACTCATGGACAGCCTCATCCATACTTGTCATGGTCTTTACCCACCTTAATCATTTTCTTAACCCTTGCCCATCCAGAACTGCTGCGTCAACCACATGCTCTGGCTGTTCATCTGGTTAATCGCTTCTTCCATGGCAGTAAACTGCCTCCAGTACCGGTCCTCAATCATTTTCATCCTGTCTTCGTAATCTTCAATCCTGTCGTCCATATCTTTTATCCGTTTTCCGATTACACTGTTATCTACCAGGCTGAAATCAGACTCTATCCCCGCCTTTTCAGTAACCTTGGAGATACCTGCCACAACCTCATTGTAAAGACGGGAAGCTATACCCTCATTTTTGCTACTTCCGTCAGCACTTGTTGCCGTAAACAATTCCTTGATCCCTTCCGGGTCTTTGGCAATTGCTTCCCTGAGCTTATCCTCATTAACATGAAGCTTACCCCGCTCAGAATAATCCTTAGTCGTAATCCCAAGGGAAGCCAGTGAGTTATATTCACCGGAAACCCCTTCTACAACACCGTAAATCGCTGTTCTAATCTGACTTACAATGCCGGAAAGCATGCTGTCATTTCTCAGCAGACCGCTTCTTGCCTTTTCCGTCCACTTTTCAATCTGATCATCATCCAACTGTTCCCGCATTGCATCAGTAAGAGGTGGATAATCACGGTAATATTTTTCAAAAAGCTTCCCGTTGATCTTGTTAATAGTCTCATTGTAGAGGTTTACAAAGTCCATGATAGTATCAAAAATTTTATCGGTATCTGATTTTACGCTGACACTGGCAGGAACGGGCTCTCCACCTGGCCCTTCGGGGCTCACCCCTTTAAGAGAATAATTAATTCCGTTAATGGTAAACTCGTTGGAAGCCATAGTAAACTCCGCCCCGTTCAGGGTAAACCTCGCGTCGGAACCATGAACTGCCGCTGTATCTATTTTCAGCCTGGGAAAAAGGCTCTGACCTTCAAGCTCATCTATCACAATTTTCGCTTCAGAACCGGTCCCCGTTGTGCTCAAGAAAAAACGGTCCAGGTTGCGGTCATAAGAAGCTTGCACACCAATGTCTGCCTTGTTAATTTTATTGATTAAATCATAAATACTCTCTGTTTCCGTATTGATGATAAACTCCTGACCATTAATTTTGAACTTGATTTCTCCTGTCAGCCCCACCAGTTGGGTACTCAAAGTAGAGTAATCATCCGTTGAGCCTACAGGTGCATCACTTGTCTTAAAAGCCCCTTCCGCAAGCTGCTTGACAACTATTTTGTATGTTCCGTTAAGAGCATTTCCCCCGGCAGATACCTGGACAATATCCTCATTTGAAGAAAAGGCGCACTTTACATTGAATGTCCCCTGGAGTTTCAGACTAAAAACACTTTCCCGCAGGCTGAACAGCTGCTTGTTGATAGCACGGTAATCTTCCTGCTGCCATTCCAGCCGCTGCCTCTGCTGAGTCAGCTTATCCAGAGGTAAACGCCTGACACTCATCATATCAGATATAATCTGGTCAATATCCATACCTGAGGCCAGGCCACCAATACGCATAATACTCAAACCAATCCCCCCTTATGCCCTCTTGTCCACCAGCAGACCTGCTAATTCCCACATCTTGGCTACCATGTTAAGAATCTGTTCCGGTGGTATTTCCCGAATAATCTCATCTGTAACCTCATCGATTACCTTGACCATTATCTTTTCTGTTCCTTCATGCACAGAAAACTCAAAGCGTGTGTTCCTTACCCGGAGAACCTCTTTGGAATCCATACCTGCACTGCTTTGACCGTAAATGTCTTCATTTATTGGAACCACTGACTGTTTCTGTTCCTGGGAGACAACTGCCGGGTTCTGCCTGCGGGAGACACCGCCGCCGGAATATTCTGCATTTGTCCCAAACGGATTTACCACAGCTTGGTGGATGCCTGCTACTGCCACTTTCCTCACCCCTGTAGATTAATAATTCTGTTTCTTCTTCTATGTTCTTCGGAAACAAAAACACGTCTCCACAGTCCCAAAATAAAATAGGACCTCATGGAGCTGCTCCAGCTAAATCTCCAAGAAACCCTTACCGGGGTCTCAAACATATCTAAAAAAATTTTGTAAATTTATCTGTCACTTGGAGGCAGTTAAACAAAAACATCCCACACGCGCTGAGGCGTATGAGATGTCTATCGAAAAACCCCCCTTATATCAGCTAAGTTAACAATGATTTACAAACAGAGCACGGTTCATATCCCTGAGATTGGGCCTCCTCCAAACTCATAGGAACCTTGTTTTGTTTCAAATATCTGCACCCATCCCGATGATACTTCTTTCCGCTGTTCGTAACATAGACAGTGCTCGTCTGCTGGTCTCGCGCATCTAAAGCGTTACGGTGCGCCGACTCCTCTGCGTCGGATTTCAACCCCCACAGCCCTTTATTTAATTCCCTAGCTTCGGTCTGAAAACGTATGAAATAATCATCGGTATATTTTACGTCCGGGGCATATGTTGCAACTTGGGCATATCCTTCCAACAAAAGAATAGCATTGAAAAGTTTTCCCCTGATAGAGTCTTCTGATACTTCTGCTGGCGGTTCAAGCCATATATATCTAAGAAGCCTTCCGTACCTATCTCTGTCACTAACATCTTTTTCAAGATAAACAATTTCTCCGTCCAACCGACTCCTTGTGAAAGAAGCCGCCTCTTCACCATACGGCTCATGTTTCGTAGTTGACTCCGGGGTATTCACACCAATGAAACGAACCCGTTCTTCGGCACCGGTCTCAAGACGGACAACAACGGTATCCCCGTCAACGACACGTACTACTTCGGCTTTTTCAAGTAAGAGGGGAGAGTCGATTTCTGATATTGTACGAGTATCTGTATTGTACTGATCGGATGCTTCATCAACATCCCCGCACCCAGCCAGAAGCGATAGGCACAAGAGACTCAAAATAGCAAGAAACCATTTCCGTGCCGCCAACTCTCTAATATTTTTCAATTATTTAATCCTTCCTTTTCTTAATATTGCTCATAATACCATTATCATTTTATTCCTCTTCGAGAACCCCGGTGTATATTAATACTTAAATTTCAA
Organism: Clostridiales bacterium DTU086; assembly: GCA_001513335.1. GTDB lineage: Bacteria > Bacillota > DTU086 > DTU086 > DTU086 > DTU086. The sequence goes on from LFTO01000105.1 coordinate 3,147, forward strand.
TGCATCAAGGGCAACTTCAGTGTTTTCCAAGAGAATAAAATATATAATTTACAGTAGTCGGCAATACTCCAGGGCAAAAATAAATCTGCAGCCAGCTTTACAAGTTAATAAGAACTATTGAATTCCAATGCCTTTTTGGCATAAAAAAGCCCTGAAAAACAAATTTGCCTCAGGGCAAAAAATATAAATAAAGGAAGATAGCATTAGCTTTTTTTCGACTAAATCTGTCTTGACAATGGGAGGCATTATACAGAGGTTGATAAAGGATTATTCAAAAGAAAATCACATATTATTAAATCAATTTCCGAATCAATATCAAAAGATCTGTCTCTTGGCATAAAGTAGGGAATAGTATCAGATGTCAGAAATGAGCGCGCTTCAAGCAGCCATTCCCACTGTGCCACATATACAGCTCCATTTAAAGCATACACTGTTGGCAAGTCTTGCCGTCTCGTAATCCCCTTATCGAGGTTTATCAAGGGAATCATGTGCCCATTTTCATCAATCTTGTACATCCAAAAGGGGCTTTTTTCCGGTTCGGTGACAGAAACACATGCCTTTGCATTTTTTTGCAGGCATTGCTCAATACAATTGTCAATGTCCGTAACTTTACGCAAAGGCGATGTCGGTTGAAGCAGCACAATATAATCATATTTTTCCGGAATTGTTTGAACAGCATGAACGATTACATCAATACTGGGGGTTTCATCTTGTGCCAGGGAACTTGGACGTGTAAACGGCACTTCGCAACCCAGTTTTTTTGCTACATTTATTATCCTTTCGTCCTCTGATGATAAGATTAGCCGATCAATATATTTTGACTTTTTCCCTTCCATGATAGTCCAGGCAATTAGGGGTTTTCCGCCAACGTCTCGAATATTCTTCAAGGGGACGCCTTTAGAGCCTCCACGAGCCGGAATTATAGCCAAAACAGTTTTATCTTTTATCATTTTTTCATCCCTTTAGACCCTTTCTGCATTTAACTAATTCTAGACAATTTCCTTTAACAGCATAAAAGCTTCCGCGGCTAGACAACCTGCGGTTGCACCACGGTACGCAGCTAATGCACGAATTGCTTGTTCACTTCTCGGAAAGGGAAATGTACCGAACTCACTGGAATAAATTTTCATTATCTCCAATTTGGTTTCTAAGAATTTGCTAATATCCACAAATACATTAGGCCGAAAGCCATTATCATCAGGATTAATCCCGAAATCTGTTTCAGAAAGAGTTTCATATGCCAGTACACGTTTAACCGACCCGTAACGGAACCATTTAGTGCAAGCAGAGACTGCATCAAAGGTAATACGGTGGTCACTATGTATATCCCCACGGTAAGGTATATATATTACTTCAGGAGTAACCATTGCAAACACTTTTCCTATTGTTTTAATAATTTCGCCAATAGAAAGACTTTCGAGCCGAGCAGCGGGAAATCTCAGATCGTGTACTGAGGAAAAACCATATTTTAACGCAACTTTTTTTATCTCAGCATCTCTTCTCTGCACCTGCTCCTTAGAAAACCCCTGTTCAACTTGCATTCCTGTAATTATTAACCAATGAACAATATCACCTTCGGCTATATGTCGAAGGATTGTCCCCCCACAACCGAGGGTTTCGTCATCTGGATGAGGTGCGATAACAATAATTTGTTTGTTCATTAATAAGTAATGTCCTTTACTAATAATTTTTTGTTAATAGGGATTGTAGCCAGAATCTCAGCTATTTTTTCTGAGGAATGGCCATCTCCATAAGGATTGGAACATTTAGCTACCTTTTCTCTGTATGATCTGTCGAATAATGCTTTGGTTACAGCATTACATATGGCATCAACATCATGTGGGACGAACTGGACGTTCTCAGCATGTAATCGACCTTTTTGACGATTACCAACATTTATTACCGGGAGTTTCAACAAGGGCGCCTCTAAAATTCCAGCACTGGAATTTCCCAGCATGCAACCTGCTCTCCTCATAAGATTTACAAATTCCAAACGTGGAATATTTTTTGTAACATGAAGAAAACGTAAGTCTTTATATTCATTGATTGCCTTGATTATCTGCTGGCTACCTGCATCGGAGTTTGGATAGCTGAGTATCGTTTTTATTTGTAGTCTTTTTACTGCTTCAAGAGTTTGTTTCATTTGAAAATAACCACATTCACTTTCAGTGGAAATAACATGCTGAATTAATATTATTAATGGTTCATCCTCTTTAATATCAAAACCCAGTCTTTGTGACAGTTCAGCAGCCGTTAAATAAGGTGCCTTTTTTAATCTGTCTAATCCTGGGTTACCTGTATTAAAAACTCTAAACGGCTGCTCACCCAATTTAATAACTCGTTCATAGCTTTCCTTGTTGGTAACGAAATGTAGGTGAGCCAGTTTAGTTACTGCATGTCTTACCTGATCATCAACATTACCTACAACCCGGTCCCCCCCACCTATATGGGCAACCGGGATATTCATATAAGCCCCAACCAGAGCAGTAGCAATTGACTCTTCCCTGTCACCTAATACCAATAGAAAATCGGGCTTAATTCTAGTAACCGTTTGAATCATACCCGCTAACTGAACTGCTAGTCCTTTAACACGGGAGGAGACATTATCCCCATTAATCAAACTTTCCACTTCATCAGCAATCTTAAAGCCATCGGATTTTATTTCTTTAATTGTATAACCATAAGCTTCTGATAAATGTGCCCCAGTAACAATGAGTTCTAAATCAAGCAACGGATGCCTATCTATTGCATGGAACACCGAAGACATAATGTCGTATTCAGAGCGTATTCCGGTAACTCCCAAAATCTTTCGTTTATTCATATTTTTCTCCTAATACATGATAATCTTCAAGTTATAAAATGTAGTTTCATATTGTCTAAACATTTCACATTAATAAAATGAAACCCGGCATTATTAGAAAATTCTTCGTCAACTTCTCTATCTCCCCAGAAAACAGTCTCATGGGGACTTATACCGCGAAGTACTTTTATCTTTCCTACGCTCAATACAGAAGGTTTATAGTATTCTTTACCATAAGCCCCAGTTATTACTATGTTTTCAGTTTTGAACCAACGAAGCAACCCTAATGTTTCAATTTTTGCTAATTGGAGAGAAACAGATCCATCAGTAACTAAAAACAAATCATGAAATTCTTCAGCAAACAAGTCTAACAGCCAGCATGACCTTTTTGGCAGAGTTAAGTTTGGCTTAAACGACCTATAAATCTCAACGCACTTAGATATTATTACTTCTCTTGCGTTTTGTTCAACACCGCGGTTGATTAAAACCTCACAAAAAATACGATTGTAAGAACTCCCCTTTTCCAACCACCTTCTCACCATCCAATTATAAATACCTGATGGGTTACAAGAACATACCTTAGCTAAGTACTCGGAAATTGGTTTGTAAACTTGAGTGATAAAATCCAATTCATCATAAAGAGTACCATCTAAATCAAAACCGACTACTCTTATAGAATTCCAATCAATATTAGGGAATAAAGACTTCAGCATAATACCTCTTCATTTTCATCCCATACCGGACTGGTTTAGGGTTAATTTTCTTACCAAAAATAAAATGGTCGACTATAAGATTAATCCAGTTTTCTGTTGCAGCAAACCCCAATGCCATTCCACCCGCTATACGGGGATTAATTTCAACAAACTTAACTGAGCCGTCCTTACAGATAAAACATTGAATATTAATGGGACCCAAAAAAGGAATTTGTTTGCATATTCTTTTTACCCACTTAATAATCTGCGGATGATTTACCACTATTCCGCCAGTTGATTTACCATCTTTAACACCCAGTCGCTTACGGGGAACAATATAAACAGGTTCTGATTGTTTGTTGCAAAAAACATCAACTGTATATTCCTCACCTTCAAGTAATTCCTGGGATATCATTCCCTCCATGTGAACAAATTCTGAAGTAACTTTAATCCCTTTTGAACCGCGTCCGTTTCTAGGTTTTATTAATGGATATTTTTGCTCAAGGCTGGTTAGTGGTGTAGGTATTCCCGCTTGTCTAAAAAACTGAAACGTAAGCCATTTGTCTTGAAATATTTTTACAGTTTGTGGGTTGGAAATAATAGTGTGAACTCCGTGTTGTAGAAACTCTTCTTTTTTTTGAGCCCAACCCAACAAGGTTTCATCAAGTGAAGGAATTACAATATCTATCTTATGAGAAATAAGCTTGCCCAGAGTTTTCTCCCAAAGATTCTTGTCGTCTTTGCTAGGCATCTCTATAAAGTCATGTGCCAGATAACGCCCAACACATTCAGGATCGATATCCGAAGCAACAGGGAAAAACCCGGCTTTCTTTATTGCCTCAATTAAATAAGCTGAAGTCAGGCTTCCCGATGCTTCTGTTAATATTTTTGTGGACATATAGATACCTCTTCATAAGATAGTGTAGGAATTATTTGGGTTAGCCCAAGCAAAAAGGCCTCCATCGTGATGGACACCACATTCTATAATACTCCCTTTAATATTTAGCTGCATCTTAAAAAGTTCAACCTAGCAAGAAATCTTGACAATATTTGTCGTCACACCTAACATCAATCGGAACATCATATTTTTGGATTACTTCTAACATACTCGTTTCCTTAAAGATAATCTTCTTGTTTAAACGTAAACCGACAATAACCCTTCCCTAATTCTTTAACTCTAGTTAGCTATTAAGACACATATCTTCTTTATAATACTATCAACTCATCCTCTTTAAAATCTCTAACAGCTCTTTGTCCAAGCACTTCATACCACCGCATTGGGCTGATTCCGTTGCCTGGCCGTTTTGTTGTGAGATTATCTTCTGTAAAAACCTCACCTTTTTTGATATTACGGCTGGCCACAATGCTCTTCCTTGCAACAGCAATATTTTTCTGCTCTGACGGAGTAGGTTTCTTTACTCCTTCACCCATTGCCAATTCCACATTTCGAATAGCACTAACCATAGCTTTTAATTCGTGGGGCTCTAAACTGGCTTTGTGATCAGGTCCTTCCATATTTCTGTCCAGGGTAAAATGTTTTTCAATTACCGTAGCTCCCAACGTTACTGCAGCAACCGGAACCTCTATTCCCATTGTATGATCAGAATATCCCACCGGAGTATTGAACTTTTCTTTCAGCGTAAGCATTGCCCTTAAATTGACATCTTCGTATGGTGCAGGGTATTCAGTTGTACAATGAAGTAATGTGATTTCGCCACTGCCGTTTTCTTGCAATAAATTAAAGGCTTCTTGAATTTCATCTAAATTACTCATTCCCGTGGACATTATAACCGGCTTGTGTGTTTTTGCAATCTTAATTAGATATGGTAGATTAGTAATTTCCCCGGAAGGAATCTTCCAAAATTCCATACCAAGGTTAGCTAGGAAATCTATACTTTCTAAATCAAAAGGAGTGGAAAGAAACGTGATTTTTTGCATTTCGCAATAATTCTTCAATTCGATAAAATCGTCAAACGACAACTCCAGTTTTCGCAGCATTTCCAATTGGCTCTCGCCAGCGCCTGTCTGCTGTATTTGATATGCGGCTTTTTCTGCATTACTGGTGACGCAATTTTCCGATTTAAATGTCTGAAACTTAATACAGTCAACGCCAGCTTCCTTTGCTTTATCAACCAACTCCTTAGCTAATTCCGGCTTGCCGTTATGGTTAACACCTGCCTCAGCAATAATAAATACTCTCATAAAAAGTCCTTTGCCTCCTTGCAAGGATTGCCATAGGCCAATTTGTTATCGCCAATATCATGCAGTACTACGCTCCCCATTCCAATTAGAGAGTTTGAACCTATTTTGACCTGCTGTTTAACAACACTGTTGGCACCTATATGTGTATTTCGTCCAATATGCACTTCTCCGCACAGGACCGAACCTGAAGCGATATGAACAAATTGACCTATAACACAATCATGTTCTACAGTACTGGAGGTATTAATGATCACACCTTCCCCGATTGTAGAACCCGTATTAATAACAACATTTTTCCCGACATATATACCTTTTGTCATAGTTACATTGTCGCTAATAATAGCTGTTGAATCACAGATATTGGGTATATTGAAACCAATACGTTCAATCTTTGTAAACAACTTTATTCGTTTTGCCGGATTTCCTATGCTTCCAATAGTAACAAACGCATAGTTAAAACCTTGTTGAAATAATTCCAATAAATCATCGTCACCACCTATAATGGGCACACCTAAAATTGCCTTTCCAATGTTTTCTTTCTTATCGATTATGCCAATATCCTTGTACTGGCTGGTCTTAAGAAGGCTGTCCAACACGGATTTACAATGCCCCCCACCGCCAACCAAAAGTAATTTCTTAGCCATCTCCAGCTAACCTCTTTCTCATTTCTTCCATTTCATCGAACTGGCAAATATCCATCCAACCATTCTCGCTGATAGAAAATACGCCTACCTTCTCTCTTGCTGATTGTGCATTCCCCATCAATGAGAATGTCTTTTAATTCCATTAGCCTCTCCCTCAAACTTCCCATGCTGACAAGTAATTTAGACCCGCAAATTCAAACTTTCTAAAAACCCCGTTTTTTTGCAGAACTTATTTTATCCCGCTTTCCTCAAACACTTTACAATATACAGCACTTCCTCTACCTTTTTTTCAAATTCATCCAAATATTGGCCACTGGTTGCCACCCTGTATTGATTGCATGAGTCACTTATTTAAGCTCATTACCTCTCAAATTGGGAACGGATAACGGATTGTTTAATCTTTAAAGGTTATATAAATCAACCTTGTATTTGTCCAAGTTATGCTTAATGAAATCTACAGTTTCCGCCAACCCCTGTTCAAGGGAATATTGGGGTTCCCAACTGGTCAGCCGCTTAATCTTTTCATTAGAGCCCAAGAGACGGTTGACTTCGCTTTTTTCAGGTCTAATCCTCTGCTCATCACACACAATCTTTGCCTCAGGGTTAATCTGTCTAATGAGTTCTTCCGCAAGGTGACCAATAGAAATTTCTTTTTGAGTCGCTATATTTATTTCCTCACCAATGGTCTTATCCGATTTAGCAATTTCAATGAATCCACGGACAGTGTCTTTTACATAATTGAAATCCCTGGTAGGAGTTAAAGAACCAAGCTTTATTTCTTCTTTACCCGCCAGCAGCTGCATAATGATTGTCGGGATAACCGCTCGGGCTGACTGCCGCGGGCCGTATGTATTAAAGGGCCTTACAATAGTTATCGGCATATCAAAACTTCTGTAGAAGGATTCTGCCAGCCTGTCTGCACCTATCTTGGTGGCTGAATAGGGTGATTGTCCCTGGAAAGGATGCTTTTCATCTATAGGTACATATTTGGCAGTACCGTACACCTCGGATGTCGAGGTGACCAATAAACGGCTTGTCCCTAAATCCCTAGCGGCCTGTAAAACATTTAACATACCTTTGATATTTGTATCAACATAACTGTCGGGAGAATGGTAACTGAAGGGAATTGCGATAAGAGCGGCAAGGTGAAAAACCATATCTATACCTTTCATTGCCTCCCGAACCCCATTGGGATCACGGATGTCACCTGCAAACACATCCATCTTATTCCGAATTTCCCGGGGAAACTCGTCCAGCCATCCCCACGAATTAAAGGAATTATAGTGAACAAAAGTGCGGACATTAAGACCGCTTTTTATCAGTTCTTCCGTTAGGTGAGAACCAATAAAACCACCCGCACCTGTCACAAGAATTTTTTTTCCCTGCAAATTCATGATGAGTTCCTCCAGGATTGTTTGTTTTAATTTTTTCACATATTTATTAAAGAGGATAATTCAAAAACCTTTAATGTTTGGCGGTATTCTTCCCACTGCCCCACATCAAACCATTTTCCATGAAATGGAAAGACCCCTGTTTTGAAACCGTTTTTTTGGGCAAGAACGATTAATTCTGTCATGTGTAAAGGTTGATGTCTGGGAACAAGTGATAATAGTCTAGGTTCTAATACATAAACTCCGGTATTAACCAAATAATGAAGGTTGGGTTTTTCCTCTATGTTATGTAACTTTCCGTTGTCTGTTCGCAATACTCCATAAGGGATAGTAAACTCCTTGAGAGCACCGACAATAGTAAGATCATTTTCTCTATCTTTATGAAAAGATAGAACATCATCGTAATTGGCCTCAAGAATAATGTCACAATTCGTTACAAAAAAGGTAGTTTGTATTTTGTTATCCAACAGGCTTAATGCTCCCGCAGTACCAAGGGGCTCTTTCTCTTGCACAAAATCAGTTTTATAAGGACGCCCGTTATTTTCCGCAAAATAAGTTTTGATAATCTCTGCCTTGTATCCGAGGGACAGTATGAAATTGCTAAAGCCCTGCCTGTAAAACTTATCCATAATAACCTCAACAATAGGCTTATCACCCAGGGGAATCATCGGTTTAGGAAGAATCTTCGTAAAAGGATCTAGTCGGGTCCCCATTCCCCCAGCCATAATTACTACTGGTTCATCTTTTTTCGTGCATGGCCGGTCAAATACATCTAGCCACAAGACTAAGTCAACCAAAAAACCCTGCTCGTCTGTCAAAGGAATATGCCGAATATTTTTTTTGAGCATAACATTTTTTATGTAAGATATTGGCGTACCAACTTTTAAAACCAAGGGAGCGGGATTCATAATTTGGGAAAGGACAACTTCCAAACCGCCACCCCGCAGCAGTGTCCGCCGTATATCACCATCAGTGATAGTACCTAACAAGCGCCCTGCCTCATCAACTATCAAAAGCACCTGCATAGCGGCAGCTTCCATACGAGGCAACGCAAAAGATAACTTTTCCTCCGGTGAAGCTATTATTTTTTTCAGTTCATTACGATGCCATTCCATTTTATATCACCTTACATATTTGGATTTTCAAACACTGCCGTCTTTTGCCCGGAGTGGCAACTCGCACTTTCTGCACATTTCTATATCGTAATATTTCCCCAAGCGATGTTTGCTTCGAATATAATCGTATTTTTCATTTGTCCAAATTTCTTTTAAACTGTTTTTGGTTAGGTGACCAACTATATATTCTTTTTTAGAGTCTACACAACACACCGTCACTTCTCCATCCCAAGCGACAATCATTCTTTGCCATAACTGACTGCATGCAAAATCGAATATTCGGTTTGTAGCATTACCTTCCGGGGAACGGTAATCCACATAAGCCACGACATCAACTATATCTTTGAACAGATTTGTATATTCTTGAAGCGTATATTTTTTATTATCCTCCAAAACCATTGAAACTCTGGTCAAAGGATAGTCAACACCCAACCGTTGTTTAATTTCGGAAACCTTTTTTATGTTAGCTAATACTTCATCATACCGGGCACCAATCCTTATTTTTTCGTATTCATCCTTGAAAGGAGAATCAAAGGAAAAAAAGATCTTGTCAAGTCCGGCCTCAATAAGTCTAATTATTACCTCCTCCGTCACCAGAACACCATTTGTATTGAACATTACATCGATTATGCCTCTTTTTTTGGCATAGGAAACCATTTCGCACAATTGCGGGTGAACCAAAGGTTCTCCGAGCCAATTTAACTTAATGGAGTAAACGCCTATGTCTACGGCTTCGTCGATAATTTTTTTGTATAGACTAAAATCCATAACCCCTTGTAAAAAATTATTATCATCATTTTCTAACAAAACCGTTCTTGGACACATAGGACATTTGAGATTACACCTGTTTGTTGGTTCGATATCCAGGTGCAATGGAGCCTCCTCCAAAATAAAGTTTTTTGGATTGCTACTCCATTTTTTTCGGTAGTTATGATAATTAGCATCTCTTTTATTTTCCCATGCTTTTGCACTTTCGTTAATGATTTCATGATAAGTTGCATTGACAGGTACTTTTAAACTCACAAAAATTCTCCTCTCGTTCGGTATTTCTAAATTCCCCTAATAAGCCAGGTTGATTTCAAAATCGACTTTCTTTTGGTTCTCCAGAATATAAACCAGTTATTGTTCTGTTGATTATTTCAAACTCCCCGTACGTAAAGGATAAATCTTTATTACAAACATACAAAAACTTGCCAAAGGCATTGATAACCTTCTCAGCTTTCGCCCGGGGTTCTTTTTCCTCACGAATATAAATGGCTTCCTTGCTCAATATGTCGGCGTACACCCTATTCATAGGTTTGATAAATACTTTAAAGTAACTGTTATCCTGCAGTTTTTCCGTTGTTGCATCAAGTTTGCTGTACATTCTTTCCAGCTGGCCAAAATTCCCGTTTACAGCCAGTGAACAGATTTTCTTCAATAGCTCGTCAACATTGGACATTATCTTCTTGAGATCTGTGTATGCTGCATTCATTTTGTCAAGCTGGACAAATAAGTAATCAATATCATAGCTGTATTTATCCTTTGGCAGCCAATCAGAAACGGTTATTTCATCTTTTAGAAACCGAGTAATGACTTCGTCCAGGGAAATAAAGGAAGCACCCTTAATATCGGCCCCTCCCTGGGTGGTATTGATGACTTTTATACCGGATAGCTTCTCTATATACAGTTCCATTTGCTGCCGTGTTCTGTTAAAGACTTCATTGGTGAGAACTTTTCCGCCATGGACATCCTTCACCCATAGTCCGTTTTGTTTTTCCTGTTCATTTACTTCACTACTGTAGTCCACCCCGGCAGAGTGACGCTTATTATCCTTGTAAGCCAGGTTCTGCCCCACAAGGATAATGGGATTAAACCCCAACTGATACAACAACTGTAGAGTAACTCCAGTAATTGAAGGTGCATCATAAACCCCTTGTATCGGCTCCCCGTTTCTGCTCTTTAAAAAGAAGGCAGAGACCGTATCCTGGCTGGTAAGCACGTGATATTTGGGCCCCGGATATTTTTCCAGTGTCTCATACCCCACGCTGCTGCCAAAAATCATGGGGATTCCCTTAATATCCCGTTCCACTACCTTGGCAAAAACCTTCTGGTTATTTTCAGTTGGGTCATAGGTACAAGCCGCGTGAGGATAGATATTGTTTTCAACCAAAGTATTGATAGAACCACCGACACTGAATATATACGCCAAACCGTTATCTTTTATATAACGAACCTTTTCAATCTCTTCATTTAGAGAGGGTCCAGGGGCTACCAGCAGGGCAGGCTGACCTGTAAAGGCTCCCTTTTTCTCCATTAAAATATTGGGAGTGTTGAGTACCTCTTTGAAGTTCTTTATACTGTTTAGGGTCCAGCGTTTCTGGAAAGCATAATTGGTACGCAAACTGTTTCTTTTGTCTTTAATTAATTTGTTGAATAATTCCTGAAACTGGTTGTATTGTTCAGGGAAAGCAGTTTTATGGCCGGGTAGAGGAATAATTATCAACTTTCTGTCCAAGCGATTAAAAAAGTTAATAAAAAAGTTTGTCGCCTGTTGTTCGGCATCTGCCAAAACTATACTTTTTACCCTGGACAGCGGCAGTTTTGACAATTCACCATGGGATATGTACTGGTTAAAAACTTCTGGCACCGGTTCGTAAATAAAGAAATCAACATTTGGGTGTCTTTTGGCAAAAGCAGCGATATGGTAGCCAAGTCCGGTTCCGTAAAAAATAACAGTGGAATTATCCTCGAAGTTTTTATACTCTTCAAGTATCATCTCGGCTTCCCGATGCGGATCATATTTACTGTGTAAATAAACGCGGCGCTCGGAGACATTGACCGCCAAAGTTTTGGTACCATTCCGGGAATTTTCCGCTTCTACCAGAGAAGGCTCTAGTTTTTTTTCCTGTTTGTATTCTTCCCACTGCTTCCATAAAGGGTAGAAATTATTTTTTAATGCATTAATATTGTCAATCATGGACATTTGCTAAACCTCCCACGGAAGCATGTTATCCAGAGATTCTCTCATGTTTTTAAAAAGGTCTATAACTTCATAGTTAAGGAGGTCACCCATAAGAACTGTATCCCTGTTTTTCATAGCCTGTCCCAGCTCTACCACAATTTCCTTTAAAGAATAAATATCCTTAAGGTATTCCTCCCAGTTGGGATAGTCACTGATATATGGGCTGCCAGCTATTTCCCTATCAATTAATGAAAAGGAATCTAAAAGCCATTCAATGCCTTCCAATAGTTTCCCAAGCTGCTGCCAGGAATCAGTGTCAGGCTCCCGGTAAAACTGAGGGGCAAGTTCGGCCAAGGCAGGTACGGCTCGACTCAAATAGTCCACAGCAGAGAGTATTACCTCATCAGCCAGCTCCTTTAACGTGCACCCCACAATTTTAATTTTTTCTATACCCTCAATGTTATCCTGCAAATACTCTTCCAATCCATCATAGCGTTTATCACCATCTACACTAAAGTGACTGTAATAAATCCCGGCCTGGCTGAACTTTTTATCTATAGTTTGGATTATTTCAGGTACAGCTTCTGTTTTGTTGGGAAACTCCAAGGTTTCATTTAATATTTCAATTTGCATTCTAAAACCTCCAAGGATAAAGAAGAATTAATTTACCGCAACATTCCTTTATATTTTAATTATCGACATAAAAGGGCATTACTTTATGGGGCAAAGGTTTTCTAAAAAGATTCAAATCAAAATAAAGCTGCTGCCGTTAACACAATGAGCTATTCAGCCACCCCCAGTTGATAATTCAACAGCCCATTAAAAAGTTGAAGCCGGAGAGGATTTACCTCTCCGGCTTGGTAAGTCTGGTATAGAGCTACTGTAGCAACTGCAGAACTAGCTGGGGCATCATGTTTGCCTGGGCAAGCATGGCAGTTGCAGCCTGGCTGATGATGTTGTTCTTGGTGAACTCCATCATTTCTTTGGCCATGTCAACGTCACGGATACGGGACTCGGCTGCTGTCAGGTTTTCAGCAGAGGTTCCCAGGTTGTTAATAGTGTGCTCCAGACGGTTCTGGTAGGCACCAAGCTTGGAACGCTCGGTAGATACAGCCTCAATTGCGTCGTTTATTGTTGTGATAGCGGCATTAGCAGTATCTTGTGAGGAAATATTGATGCCAACAACAGTTAATTCGACACCAGCAACAAGTGCATTTTCTGCACTCATTACAACTGTACCCTCACTGTTAACATATCCCTTCTCAGTATCGTCAAATGTAGCTACAACTTCTCCTTTAGAGTTTACAATGCCATCATCAGTTGTCTTATAGACTCCAGCATTTAAACCGTTATTAGAAACAGACACAGTTTGTGGTTCATCAAAATTAATTGTCGCTGTAGTTTGACTAGTATCAATAACCACTTCCGTTCCAATTGTTAATTTTGAACCAAATTCGATTTTATCGGCCACACCGTCACCTGGTTTTGTCCCGGTAAAAGTAATCCCATCAGTACTGTTCGCAATCACATTGCCCGAAGAATCTTCCAATGTATAAGCTCCTTCACTGCCACCAACAGTATAGGTCCCATTGACAATAGTTGCCTCTGCGGAGGTACCACCGGAACCAACTCCACTATTGTTCACTGCTGTATAAGTAGCACTAATTTTTGCAGATTCAGTTTCATAGGTTATGTCTCCAACAACGTTTAACGTTAGAGAATCCATAGCACCGATTTCTAATGCAATATTCTGACTCTCATTTGCCCCAATATGAAAAATCCCTTTAAAAGACCCGTTGAGGAGTTTCTGGGTGTTAAATTCAGTATTTTCTGCAATACGAGTAAGTTCCTGGGCCAACTGGTCCACTTCTTTTTGCAGCTCAGCGCGATCTTTTTCAGTGTTGGTGTCAGAGGCAGCCTGGACAGCCAGCTCGCGCATACGCTGTAAAATAGAGTGGGTTTCGTTCAGTGCCCCCTCAGCGGTTTGGATAAGGGAAATGCCGTCCTGAGCATTCTTGGTAGCCATTTCCAATCCGCGAATCTGACCACGCATTTTTTCACTGATGGCCAGACCGGCTGCGTCGTCACCTGCACGGTTAATCCTGTAACCAGACGACAGTTTTTCCAGGGACTTTTGTGTGAAGTTGTTTACCCCTGTTAGCTGCCTGTAGGTGTTTAAAGCGGCAATGTTGTGGTTAATTCTCATTATTTAATTCCTCCTTGAATTTTATTGGGCTTCCCTGCCCTTTAACTCCCCGCGGCCGCTTGGGAAGTTCTACAAGAATTATCGGCTGGATGGGGCCGGGACTTTAGAGGTTGTTGGTTATTTATGGAGAATAATCAGCCAGCCTAAGATCCTTCGCTTCGTTCAGAATGACATTCTAGCTCAATAGAATACAAAACCGGAGGGGTAACGGTACCCTACCGGTTAAATTTGTCCATGCTCATTAATTAAATTAAGCTATATTTTACTCTATCCCTGTCAAACCACCCTATCCCTGGAGCAATCCCTGGACGATCATTTCTGTGGCCTCTTCTTCATCCAGGCCCCTGGCCATGAGGGTCTCCAGTTGGGTGCGGTTTACCCCGCCGATGGCTGCCTCATGGGTTACCTGGGCTTCCGGGTGGCGCACATCCACAACAGGAACCGCTTTTGCCCGGGCATTTTCCATGATGATTTCCGTACAGTCCACATGTCCCCGGGACTTGGCACCCAGGGCAATCATCTCATTGTATACATCCCCTACGGCGTTTCCCTTGAGGGCAATCCTGCTCTTCAAGACGCCACGGGAATTTTCTCCTTTGAGGGTTCCTGCCTCACGGATCTTAATCAGGTCATCTCCATAGCCGTTGACCTTGGTAATCATCTCCACCGTTGCGTGAGCGTCCAATTCGGCATCGTAGTCAATGTCCACATACCCGGCCCTCCCCCTGGGGAGGTTAAACTCCGTATAAAAATAGCTGTATTCCCCCATGATAATCTTTGTCTTGGGGACTACTTTTACACCGCCGTTCATGCCGTGGAAATGGGTTTCATTATACTTGTACTCGGCTCCTTTGCCCAGGATTATTTCCGCGTCCATGATGTGGGTTACTTTAACAGCATTGGGGAAGACGCAGTGGGCACTGACACTGGCACTGGCCCCGTCAAGTACTTCCACGTGCATATCAATTTTCTGCAGGCCTTCTTCGGGCACAACACCAAAGCACATGTGTATCGGGCGGGCAATCTTTACCCCCTCTTCAACCACAATCTTCACCGCAACCCCGTCTTTTGTCTCCCGGGGGTCAACGCGAAGCCCCGGTACCAGGTGTGCTCCCAATACCTTGTTTCCAGAAATAACTAAATGTGCAACATCGCTGTCCTTAAAGACTTCCGGCTGTCCTCCGGCGTCAGCGTAAACTTTGGCCATCTGCTCAAAGTGGTTCATTATTCTGCCACCTCCCGGGGGTACCTTTCATCAATACATGAGAGGCACTGGTCCGTATAGTAGTCTGCAGCCTCGGAGGGACTGCCTGTCTTGATAATATGCCCGGAACACAGCAGACTTGCCCTGTCAGCAATGCTGAGAATCTTATTGGAATGGGTAATCAGCAGAATCCCTATCCCCAGCTGTTTGAACTCTTCAATAATTTCGAATATCTTTTCAATGGCCAGGGTATCAATACCTGAGTCCGGTTCATCCAGGATGACCACCCTGGGACGCATCAAGAGGATGGAAGCCAGTTCAACACGCTTCCTTTCGCCCCCGCTTAAACTCTTGTCTACACTTCTCTTAAGGTACTTCTGGGGGCTCAAGGCTACCTTTTCCAGGGCCTCACTGACAGTGTGCTGGAGGATTTTTCTGCCATTTCTGCTGTAGTCCTGGGCGTTTTTCAGGCTAATCCCCAGGTATTGTTCAACAGAAATCCCCTCAAAGCGGGCAGGTTCCTGCCAACCCATAGTCAGCCCTGCCTTGGCACGCTCGGTAACGGAATACCCGGTAATGTCTTTGCCTTCCAGGTAAATCCTGCCTTCATGGTCATTGTATCCTTCCAGTCCCATCAAAACATAGGACAGGCTGCTCTTGCCGGCCCCGTTGGGACCGATAACGGCATGGACCTCTCCCATTCCCAGGGAAAGGTTGACTTTATTCAATATCTGGGCGTTCCCTTTTTTCAGGGAAACATCCTCTATCTTCAGCAATTCCATCATCGTCCTCCTACTCTGCCCGGATTTTTGAAACCATACTAATTCCATATATTGATTAGAGGTGGCCGGTCAGCCACCTCTGATTATTTTATAGAATTTTCCGAGTATTAGCAACAACGTCCTTTTAATCGCCATGTTTTACAATTGTTAATGTCACCATGTAAACTACCGGGGGAAATGTCTCCCCCCTCGTCCAAAGCCTTCCTAAATGGACACTTAAACAGTATAGATGAAAATTCTCCTTAAATTCCTTAAATACAGTAGCGTTTATAATTAAAGGCCTAAATCTCAGCACCAGATTACCATAAATGAGAGTACGCAGTGGAAAATCTCTAATAGTTCAGTACCCTGTCCCTGTACTCGTACCTCAAATCATCCTGGAGGTAGACGATAAACCTGTGGAGCAGGGCAGCCCCTTCAGCCCGGGTCAGGTTCTGGTTGGGGTTGGCGTAGCCGAATGCGTCACCTGAGATCAACCCGATGCTTCCAGCCGTAAAGAAAGCTTCTTTTGCCCAGTCAGGTATGCTGCCTGCATCCCGAAATGTGGGGACGGCATACACGGTCCCGTGGTTTTTGAATCCCAAAGCACGGATAAATGCTGTTATCGCCTGGGCTCGGGTAAGGGGTTCGTCCGGTGAAAAGCGCCCGTTCCCTGTTCCGGTAAGAAGGTTATTCTCGTATACCGCTTTTATATCTTTGTAGTAGGGGTGGTCTGTGCGCACATCTTCAAAGAAGAATTCATCTTCAGTGTCTTCCTTCAGTGGGTTCCCCCAGGGAAGAGTAATTCTCCGGGCAGGCGCAGTCTTCGTCTCCTCCCCGTCAGTCAATTCCAGTGCCTTGGCCAGTGCTCGGGCAAATTCTCCCCTGGTCATATTGATGGTAGGACCGAAATAATTGCCGGCAGACATAACTCCCAGACCGGTCAAAATTTCCACATCACTTTTTGCCCAGTGTCCCGTCATGTCGTTAAAGCCGTACACCGGCAGGCGCTGGTAGACCGGGAAACTGTCCCTGCTCAAGGTGTCCGACCAGGAGTCCCAGCCTCCCCTTGACCTCCCGTTGGCATCCAGCTCAGGAAACCTGGCGTTATAGGTTAAGGCACTGCCGGCCTCCCGTACAAGGACATACCCGCCGGGAAAGCTGATAGCCAGGACATCGTTGGGCTGGTAGATGATTTCGCTCCCTGTGCTGTAAGAAACGTCAGTCCTAAATGTTCCGGACCAGTCATCGGAGTAAACTGCCTCGCCTACTGTAATATTCCCCTTAAATGCCACCGTACCGGAAATGTTCTGGGTTTCAGCAGTGCTCCAGGGGTTTTCGTAGCCTACGGACCTCCCCTGGAAAAAGACTTCCACGGTACCGTTTCCTCTGTTAAAGTCATATATTTTCCTGCCGCTCCAGTTACCGGTGAAGTAATCAGCAGCAGGTCTGTCATCGGCGATTACCGATTTGGTAAACTGAAAATCATCCAGTTGATAGTCATTATCTCCTATTTGAATCTTCTCCGAGAAAGACCTTATTTCCATAGTGGTTATGGTCTGTTTGTCTCGTTTTTCCTCGTTTATGGAAAAGGTGATATTGCAGGTAAGCTTAACACTCTCTTCAATATTTTCCAGGTCATAACGGAGCACAAGGGTACCGGTGCCGTTCCTCACTGTCTGCCGGGCATCGATCTTACCTGTTACAACAATAGGCTTCCCGGTAACAAAAATGACTTCCTGGTATTTGGTCTCGTCGTAGATTCCGCCGGAATTGTTCCGGGCATCCATGGCGTAAACAGGGATTATGCTCCCAAAAACAACTGTTAAAACTGTAAGCAGTGCAGTACAGACACGACTAGGATTCTTTTTTCCTCCCACCTCTGACTTCTCTCCTCTCACTTCCCCAGGGCACCCTGAAAGGCCACCCTAAATCATTGAATGAAAATTATATATGCGCCCCGTCCGTCATGGATAATGTAAACCTTGTCCCCTGCATGGAGCATTCCTCTCCCCACACGCTCATTATCCTTGAAAATCAGAGCGTAACGGGTATCCAGCACAGCAGGGAAGCTGTTCTGCTTCCACTTGCCGGTAGCCTCGCTCCAGTTCATTTCCCTATCCAAGGAAATTCTACCACCGTTAACTGCCGCTATGCGTGCAACACTGGTCTTATCACCTTCAAAGTCCCCTTCTAAAATAATCATTGCGTGGACAAGCCCGTCACGGCTAACAGCAATAACGGAACAATCCTCGTATTCTCCACTGTACTGGGAATAGCGGAAGTCCCCAGGGGAAATTACTCTGGGGTTGTTCCTGTCCCTGGCGTCAATAATATAAGCCTCGGGAGACAAATCAAGGTCTTCGGACGAGCCCTCATCCTCCCACGAGTTTCCCTCAAACTCGCTGTAATCTTCCAGTACAAATTTCCTGCCGTCTACCTCTTCGAGCACCCCGCGGGCAATCTCATTATCCCCCGGGACAAAGTCCTCCCAAGCAATAAAAGTACCGTAATGCTTACCCTCCCGGAGGTTGGTTTCCATAAAGACACTAACACCTTCCGGGATGTCCCCGGCATCCAGGGACCTGCCGTTGTGCAGGGCAATTGTCCCCGGCCCTACAGTCCCGGAAACATCTTCAAGATAAATAGCCCCTGCAGCCCGGTCAACTTCATCCACAATGCTGCTGTACATCTCTGCAGGTCCTGACTGGGCAGAGAGCTTCAAACCTCTCACTCCTGCCCCGTTATCCGTAACCAGGGTGTACAGCTGCAGCCCCAAGCCTGCCTGAGCCAGCCAGTGAAGGTCAACAGCCTCACCGTCAAGATAGACAGGGGCACCGGGAGAGATGTTCAAAGTAAGGGTATTGCTGTACGGATACCAACCGCCGAAGAAATATTCCCTGGCATCCCGGATTACCACCCGGCCGTCAACAGGGTAAACTGCCTGAACGTACCCTTTATAAACATTTCCTGCAGCATTATTTGCACCGGCCACCTCAACTCTTGACACATAGCTGCCGGAAATGCCGCCGTTTTCTATGTAAGCCAGCACCTTGTCACCTACCTGGACCCTGCTGGCAGGAATCAGTGAACCGCTGCGGGTAATCCGGGTATACTGGTCAATATCAAGAGTGACCCGGCCGTTGTTTGTTGACAGGGTCAGTTTCCTTGCCCCCACATCACTTACCTGTCCTTCGAGGACCTGGGTGTAAGCCATAGGATATGACTCTATAGCCGAAGAAGTTGTAGATCCCCTGATACCGGTAACGCTTCCCCCGGCAAGGGTAAGGGATACCTCCTGGCCGTGGATCAAATCCTTCACAGAGGCCGCCTGGTTGTTAATACTAACAGAAACTGCGGACTTTAAGGGGTAAACCAGGTTTTTCCCCGAAGAATCCCTGATGTTAATAGTCCTGTTGTCCGGTCCCAGTCCGGCAAAAATGCCCTTGAGGCTGCCGGCAGTGGAACCAACCACCTGGACGAACAAGACCTTGTTGTCAGTAGTAAGAATAAGCTTCACTGAGTCCCCTGATTTCAACAGGTCATGGAGGCCCAGTTTATTGCCCTTGTAAACCACAAAACCTTTCTTGGGACTGGCGGAGTTTGCCGGCACTTCCGAAGCGATCAGTACAAGGAGCTCCCCTGAATTATACTTTACTGTGTAGGAAATCTCCTTGACTATACCACCGTTTGTGGCTGCCCACACCTCGTCCCTTTTCGCAACATATCCTTCTTTAAACTGCAGGTTTCTGACTTCAGCCATCCTGGGGCTTACCTTGTCGGCAATAACAGCCATTTCAGCACGGGTCACCTGTTTTTTCGGCTGGAATTTGCCGCCGGTGGAGCCTGCCATTATGCCTTCGTTAATCACAGCTGCCACCATGCCCATATACCCCGGCTTGATGCTCCTCCAATCCTGCATACTCTGCATCCTTGCCTGCTGGGCACCGTAGGCAGGATCAAGGTCCAGGCACCGGCCGCACCAGGCTGCAACTTCCTCACGGGTAGCAGGGCTGCGCCTTGCCTGTTCCAGGGCCTGCTGCTCTTCCGGGGCAATAATGCCTTCCCGGACTGCAACAGCTATGTAACCGTTCCCCCAGTATTCGGAGAGGTCTCTCCACTTTGTCCCCGCTGCCGCCGCCTGGGCTGCGGCCTGCTGGGCTTCTGCGTCCAGGCCTTTCAGGCTCAACAGCATGGTAACAGCCTGCTCTTTGGTAACGGCAGCATTGGGCTTGAAGTACCCCTGGCTGCCCTGCATGAGACCCTGGGCGGCAACACGGTAAATGGATTCTTTTGCCCAGTGGCCGGAGACATCACGAAAGTTGATGGCTGACAAAACATTGTCAGTGCCGGTAATTCCTGAATAGGAACCCGCTGCTGCCGCCGGTTGGGGTGCTGTTGCGAGAGAGACGGCAGCTGCCAAAAGAACTGTAGTTATTTTCTTTGCTAAACCAAGTGAAAAGCTTCTCATCTCCATTACCTCTCCAAACTTTGTTTTGCTAAATCAAGATCCTTCGCTTCGCTCAGGATGACAACCGGGGTGTCATGTCCCTACGAAAGTTTCTTCGCTTCGCTCAGGATGACTCCCAAGACGCTCAGGATGACACCCAAGTTGCTCAGGATGATACCTAAGGCGTTCAAAATAAAACCTTCCGCCTTGGATAGATACACTGATCCATATGTCATCCTGAGGAGGCAAAGCCAACGAAGGATCTTGGAGGCAAAGCCGACGAAGGATCTTGGAGGCAAAGCTGACGTTAGATCCTTCGCTTCGCTCAGGATGACTCCCTGGGCGCCGTATCTCTATCAAAGATCCTTCGCTTCACTCGGGATAACACCCAAGCAATTTTTACTTAAAAGCTTGCCAGGAGGAAAGTGGTAGAGTTGTATGTGTAAGCCCTGGCAGTGCTAAGAGTAACCGTTGAACCCGGGGCTTTTGCCCAGGTACCATATAAGTTTCGGCTGTAAACCGCTGCATTTCTCAACATATATCCCGCCGGCACATCAAGAGTGATATTTACAGGATAAGAAAATAGACCCACTGCTTCGCTCTTTCCCCGGGACACAACCTCAAGCTGCAGGGAATAAACTCTGGAAATAACCTTGGCCCCGTAAGGCAAGTATGCCAGTGCGCTTTCCGCCTCCCTCTGCCCGGCATCGGTAAGGATTACCCTGACAACAGCCTCTCTCTTCTCCCTGCTGGAAAGGGAATTTAAAGCAGGAAGGTTCCACAGGGCTGAAGGTATGGAAATCCGGCAACCGGGTAAAATTATCCCAACCTCCCGGTCAATATCTTCAGCCACATCCCCATTTATCTGGACAATTTTCACAGGGTTCTTCTGTGATAGGGCATCGGTAAAATCAAAGGTATAGCTGCAGTCCCTCAGGGCAGTCCTGGTTGACGCTGCAAAAGTAACTGACCCCTGACCAAGGATAACCTGAACGTTTTCCTCTATTTCCTCCCGCTCCTCATCAGCCTCGGTCCTGCTGCTCCCGGATTTTGTCCTGGCGCTGTCTGTAGCGGAAAAGCCGGACAGGCCAAGTTCATTCACGGCACGGACCTGGAAGTAGTATGTTGTTCCAGGTTCCAAACCGGTAACATAATAGACGTTCACGTTGGATTTCGTCTGGTCCACGAAACGGTAATTGTCTTCCCCTCTCTCCCGGACATAGATTTCAAAGTAGTTGGCAAATTCAGAGGTATCCCATTCAAGTTTTATGGTGAATTTGTCAACAGGTGTTGCCTCCAGGGCCCCGGGGGTATCCGGTACTGTCCGGGACCTCTTGTATTCGAAGCCCCTTTCCAGGACAGCTTTTCCCCCGTCGGGATTAGTAACGGCAACATCCTGCCAACCCACCTCTCCCGGGGGAGTGACTGCCCGGATTTCATTGGCAGTTACATTTAGAATATCGGCATCTCTGCCGCCGATTTTTACAGAAACGCCTTTAGCAAAATTGTCGCCGATAATGGTAATTTCAGTTCCCCCTTCGGAAGGTCCCTGGTTGGGCGTTACCCGTCCAATAACAGGAAGTTCCACATATATAAAAGTGAAGCCGTTTTTCAGGGTAAAGGAACCCATATCATCATTTACAACTGTCACATCGGCAGGACCTGGTTCTCCCCCAGGGGTGACTGCAGTAATCGTCTTATAATTCACGAAAATGATATCATGACACAGCTCACCACCAACATAGACCTGGACACCTTCACGGAAGTCCCTCCCAGTCACGGTGATAACCGTCCCCCCGGTCTGGGGCCCCTTATTGGGGGATACAGAGGTAATTTGCGGTTCACTCAAGGGAGTCATGTAGGTAAATCCCTGTTCCAGGGTAAAGCTGCCTCCGTCATAGTTGACGATAGTAACGTCCTTGGACCCCGGTGAATGAGCAGGTGTAACAGCTTTTATGGTAGTATCGTCCACTACCTGTACTCCGGTAGCTTCTTTGCCGCCGATAAATACCAAGGCGTCATCCCTGAAGTCCTTCCCGTAAATTTTTATTGGGGTGCCTCCCAGAACCGTCCCGGAGGCAGGTTCAATCATGGAAATTTCCGGCTTGCTGTCCGGTGCCAAGTATTTAAAGCCGTCCTTCAATACAGCCTTGGCACCGTCATGGTTTACCACCCTAACATCATAAAACCCGATAACACCGTTGGGGGCAGGGGGTGTAACGATAAACAGTTCCTCTGTAGTTGACCCTGTCCGAACTTCCGCTTCAACTGAAAGTTCACCCTGTTCAAAGTAAACAGCAGGAGCAACACTTAAGGAGCCTCCCAGGTATTCAACAACGAACTCCCGCCCGAATATGGTGATCTTGTCACCCCCGGCACGACTGCCGCTGTTGGGGTTTACGCTGAGGATTTCCGGAGCGGAACTGCGATAGGTAAATCCACCCTTCAAAGTCCCAGTTCCGAAATCCTCATTGACAACAGTAACATCCACCGTTCCTGCTTCCTGTGCAGGGGCAAGAGCCCGCAGTGTCTTATAATCCTTGTATTCCACTACCGGAGCCTCAACGGCACCGAAATATACCTTGGCATTGACACGGAAATCAAGCCCTGTAATCGTTGTCCATGTGGTCTTGCCTGCAGGGCCAAATCCCGGTTCAACAGAGTCAACTTTAGGAGAACTTCCTGCCACCGCATAGGTAAAGCCGGTTTCTTGTTCCTCATCTCCATAGGTAAAGGACCCGCCGTCATAGTTTACAACTGTAACACACGTTTTCCCCGGACCGTGGGCAGGAGTAACAGCGGTTATTATCTCACTGTCCACAAGGACCACATCTGAGGCGGGAAGTCCGTCCAGGTACAGTCTTAAACCGGTCCTAAAATCTTTACCCTTGACAGTGATCTTCGTGCCGCCTGTGGTTGGGCCGCTGACAGGCATTACTGAAGTGATTTCCGGTTGGCTGGCAGGTTTTCTGTATTCAAAACCGTCTTCCACTATGGCAATGCCAAAGGAGTTATCCGGGTTGATAACAGCAACGTCAACAAAGCCCAATTCCCCTTCAGGAGTATAGCAGGTAATCTTGTAGGTTTTGGAAGCAGCATCTTCCAAAGTAACAGTTACATTTTCAGCTTCGTTGCTGCCAAAGTAAACTTCCGCCCCTGAACGGAAATCCGTCCCCCGGATGGTAACGTATGTTCCGCCCTCTGTACTTCCGGTGTTGGGGGTAATGGAAGTGATTTTCATTTCCGTGGAAGGCACACGGTACTGGAAAATTGCATCCTTCGAAACCCCTGTACCCCCGTCAGGGTTGGTAACGGTAACTTTGTAATCACCCTCTTCATTGGGAGGAATTATTACTCTGAAGCGTCCCCCTCCCAAATATTCCTGAACCTGCGTCTCCTCCAGACCGATGAAAATCTGCGCATCGGGGGCTGCATTTTCGTCACAGACAACAACAGCCTGAGTACCTCCGGTGGTGGGTCCCCGGTTAGGATAAATGCTTTTTACACTGGGAGAAACTTCAGGGGGATCTTCGAACAAAACCCCGTTTTTTAATACAGCCTGACCAAGTCCGGTATCAGGATCATAGTCAGCGTTTCTGACTATTACATCATAATGACCCGTTGCCTCTACGGCAGGAATACGGGCATAAACTGTGTTCAAGTCAACAACCCGGACTTCAGGAGATCTGGTTAGCTTTCCTCCACCTCTAAAAAACACTCTTGCATTGGGATAGAACTGTTCGCCGGAAATAACCACTATACTCCCCCCGGCGGTGTTTACCACACTTGGGGTTACGGAGTCAACCACAGGATAGCTTACATATGTAAAACCTCCCGTGAGAATGTCAAAAGCACCATCAGGGTTTGTTACTTTAACATCACAGGGTCCCGGCGTCCCCGGAGGGGTAATGACTCGCAGATTGTACCAGTCGGAAGCATCCAGGAGAACCTGTGCCTCCTTACCCCCAATAGTTACGGTAGACCCGGAGATAAAACCGCGGCCGGAAATTAAGATTTCATCTCCGCCTTTAGCCGTACCCTGTGAAGGAGAAACAGAATCTATACTCGGCTGGCTTAAAGGAGGCAGATAGGTAAAACCATTCTCCAGTACCCGCTGGCCAAAACGGTTATAAACAACTACGTCCTTGACCCCGTCCTGGCTGGGAGGAAGAATAAATTCAATCTCTGTATTGGTTACATTCCGGATCCTGTGCCTTTCCACTTCGGTGGTTGCCCCTGTAGTACCATCTTCATTTTTGTGTACGAATTTTACCCATACAGTGGCATCTTCCAGGAAATTGCCCCCGGAGATAACAGCATAGACTTCTCCGGTAACAGAAGCATATTCAGGTGTAATACCGGTAATTGAAAGATTGCACGTTTTGTAGATCCAACCGTTACGCGAAGTGACCGACCCCAGGTCAGGGTTTACTACACGGACATCCACGCTCCCCGTCTCCGTACCTGGCGGAGCAACAGCAATAATTGCCATTTCCTTTTCTCCCTCAACATAACCGGGGAGCCCGCTTTCGTAATTGGGAACCTGCCCGGGATTGATGCTGATTACTTCTTTTACCTTGGCTTCAACCCATTCTGTACCCTTGCCAAAATAAACGGCGGATACAACGCTCCCTTCAGAGCGGAAGTCCGTCCCCACAATGACAACGTCATTGCCCCCCTCAAGGGGTCCCGAGTTAATAGCCTTTCCCTGTTCCTGGCAGAACAGCTCCCGGTCATAAATCTCAGTAATTTTAGGGTTGCTGTCGGGTATTACATATGTAAAACCATTTTTTAGGACACTCTCTTGCTCGACACCGTTTACCTTTTGTACAACTTTTACATTACAGGAGCGTTCTGTTTCCCATTCTTCTAGATCTCCCATAGGTGTCAGGGCTTTAAGGGTTCTGCTGTCAATAAAAGTAAGACCGGCCACAGGCTTTCCGTCAATATACACTTCAAGTGTATTGGAACCGGTAGGCTTAACAAAATTTATCCCCTTTATGGTAATAGGGGTATTCTGGTCCACTGCACCCCTGTTCGGGGTAACACTGACAACCCGCATCTCGTCGGCAAAAACAGCGGAAATGTTTAAGAAAATAAAAAAAACTAGACAAATTAATAATAAAGTCCGGTTTCTTTTCAAAAGGGTCATATCCATCTCCCCACAGTCTAAGCGTTAACCTTTTTCCCGTGCCCCCACTGACTCGTCCAGCAAATACTGAATTCCTGCGAACTGATCAGGCGCAATTTCGGCGGCCAGTTTGTTTTCCTCAACAATGGCATCATAAACCTCCTTGCGGTACACCGATACCGCTTTGGGAGCCTCAACACCCAGCTTTACTTTATCCCCGGAGACTTCAAGCACGGTGAGTACGATGTCGTCCCCAATTACCAGGGTTTGTCCTTTTTTGCGGGAAAGTACCAGCATCTATGCCTCACCTGCTCTCTGGAGAGAATCGTTCTCCGGTGGAATTTCCTTGAACAACCTGTGTTTTGTTGTATAGCCGCTGTGGGAAATGACTACCTGCTTGCCGGTCCTGTTTTTTACGTTAATGACCACAGGTCCCACAAGGTTGGCAGTCATATCTTTCACCCCTGTCTTAGGAACGGTGACAATAGACTGGATAACCAAATCTTCACGGCTGCTTATATCTAAGGCCTGACACAGGGCCGGTTCCAGGTCCACTGCATAATCGGCAAAAAATACAAAAGGGTCAGCCAGCAGAAATGCCACCTGGGGCTCTTCCGTGGACTGCATCCAGGTAAATATCTGGCTGTTATCCACAGGAAGAAGGGTGAAACTCTTAAGAGTATCAAAACCCAGCAGTCCTTCTTTAAATCTTATGATTTGTTCAGGATCCACTTCAATTTCTCCAAAACGGGAAGTCGCTATCTTCATTCATATCACCTCAAATAATCCAATAGGGTAGGCTGAATAACCTGAGCCCCCGTTGCCAGGGCAGCGTTATAGACCGCTGCAGCAGTAGCAAAATTCATTGAAGCTTCCGCCCAGTCCACATCCTCAAGCTTGGAAAGCATTTCTGTCAAGTTAATGTTGCTGGTAAAAGCCCTGTCCTGTGCAACTTCCAGTCTGTTGCTCCTGGCACCCAGAACGGCCCTCTGGGACACGATATGGTTGGAGGCCCCATCTATCCCTTCGAGAACAGAACCTCCCAAAGCTTCCTGGTCACCACTGGAGAGGGCCTCTTTTAAATCCAGTAATGCCTCAAAAACGTCAGCAGATACAGTTGTATCATCCGATACAGATTGATATTTTGTATCCGCCGCAAAAAAAAGCCTATTACCAGGGATATTGACAGGGATTGTAACACCCCGCGCAACTTCCCACAGCATTTCACCGGTGTCACCTTTGTACTCAACCGTATCACCAACCCGTTTGAAGGGAGGTTCCTCACTTTTGAATCCTCCAAAAACATATCTCCCGTCAAAACTGGTATTGGCTACTTCAATAACTTCATCAATGAGTTCGTCTACCTCGGCAAGTACGTGTTGACGGTCAGAATCTGACATATCTCCGTTAGCGGCATCTATTGCCAGTTCCCGGGCCCTGTTGAGAATATCAGATACGGTTGCCAGGGCAGACTCCGCATTATCAATAAATCCCTGAGCATTCTCCATATTCTCTTGGTATTTTTCCTGTTCATGAACCATTGATTGGAGGCGCATTATCCTGGCCACGTTGACAGGATCATCTGAGGGACGGGATACTTTTTTACCTGAAGACATCTGTTCCTGCATCTTTTGCAGCCTTTTTAAATTCCTGTTAAGGTTGCTCAAAATCGTGTCTGCAATCATTCCGTTGGTAACTCGCATTGACACTCCCTCCCTTACATTGCAGTGCGGTTAATCAAAGTGTCCAGGAGCTGGTCCATGGTATTCAGAAAACGGGCAGCAGCCTGGTATGAGTGCTGGCATTCAATCATATGAGCCAACTCCTCGTCTATAGATACGCCGGAAATGCTCTCCTTCCGTTCTCCCAACTGTCCCACCAAAGCTTCCTGGTTCTCTTTCATACGCCGGGACTCATTAGTATCTACACCAAGCCGGGAAATGAGATTCCGGTAATCATCGTCAAACCCCTTTTCCCGCAGTCTGCTGACAGCCAGGGCATTTGACCCGTCACCGGGACCTCCGTCCGGGGCAGATGCAGCGGCAATTTTAGAAACATCGGACTTGATATTAGGGTTTACTTCGATAAAGTCGGCAGCAGGTTCACCCCAAAAAAAAGATTGTCCTGGTTCGCCGTCAATGTCATATCCTTGTGTGTGTTGGGCATTTACTTCAGTGATAAGATTCGCAACAAAAGTCTCCAAATCTTCCTTGTACTGATCCAACATTTCCTTGGAATTAAAGAGACCTTTCAGCTCACCCCTGGATACTGTTATTTCGATTTCCTCAGTTTGCTCACCGGAACCTTTCACCAAAACAGCAGAATCATCTTGGATTTTTAGAGTATTAAAACTGCCTCCGGCACCATCTACCAACGGGCTGTCATAAATGCCGGTTTCCGTATTAAAAAAGTTAACATCAATGGTCCCGTCATCATTTTCTTGAAACTTGAAATCAATTACTCCCGCTAATTCATCCAGAAGCAGGTCCCTCTGGTCCATCAGATCATTGGGTTCAAAACCAGCAGTCTTCAGCGTTTTTATCTGGTTGTTCAATGCATCAATTTGCTCTGCAATTGAATTTACCTGATCAACTTTTATCTTTATAATATTGTCCATATCCTCCGAAAGAGCACCCAGCTGCATCTTGGTGTGGCGCAGGGCATCACACAATGAGGAAGCCGTTTCCACCACTGTAGTCCGGACAGCACTGCTGGTGCCCTCTGAGTTCATACTTAACTGGAGCCAGCTGTCCCAAAACTGGGTGAGCAGGGAGTTTAACCCCGTTTCTGTAGGCTCCTGAAAAATTATTTCTATCTGTTCAAGAGTATCCTGTTTAATTGTCCATTCACCCAGGATACCCTTCTCTTTTCTTATCTGCACATCCAGGTACGCATCCCTCAGCCTTTCAATCCTTGCCACATCCACACCGGTTCCCACCTGGCCGACCATACCTGAACTGTTGATTGAAGGCATCGGCCAGGGTGGAGTTGTTTCCAGGACCGCACGCTGCCGGGAAAAACCATCCGTTTCCGCATTGGCAATATTGTGGGCATATGTTTCCAAAGACAACTGCTGGGCCTGCATGGCCCTGAGACAAATATAAAGACCGCTGAAAGTGGACGGCATTACTTCACACCCTTTCCAACTACACAGTCCGGTTGACAAACGGTGACTGGAGCCCCCTGTGGTATACATCCCCACTTTTGCTGTAAGTCAGCTTGCTGTCAGGCTGCAGTGCACTGATTATGGTACCGGCATAAGCAGCAGCCTGCCTGAGCAACAGCTGGTTAAGCTCGTTGTATTGCTTCAGTTCCGTATAAGAAGCGTTCAGTGCTTCCGCTTCTTTTTCCAGGCTGTTTGCCAATACAGGCTCTTTTTCTTTGACTGCTGCAATCAGTTCTTTCAGGCCTGTACCCTCTGCCAGCCCCAACCTGCCGGCTGCCCGGCAGTGAATTTCCATTCTTTCTTCTTCAAGCTGCGCCAGCTGCTGGGACAGAACGGTAATCTCCTTGCACAAAGCAAAAAGCTCCTGGACATTATCTTCCTTTAACGCATTTCTTTCAGCTCTGGACAGTTCAAGAAGCCCACCGGAGCAGCGGGACTGTTTCCTGAGGACTTCCAGCAGCTCTGTCAAATAGCTATTCATTTTTTACATCCCCTGCCCGGCTCCAGCCTGTATATTTGAGAATGGCATCTGCAAGTTTCTTGGCAGGAACGTGGTACTGCCCTGTATCGATTTTGTTCTTCAGGTCTTCCACTTTTTCCAACCTTACGTCATCGAGAGCCAGGGTATTCTGGACCAGTTTTTGCATTTCCTTAGCCGCCTTTGATATTTCTACACTATCCCCGCCTTGTTCAGCTTCGTTAGGCTTTAAGTCAGGTTCTTTCACTGGTCTATGACCGTATACTTTTGAAATGTAGCCCTTTCCTATACCCCTAATTACCATACAATCACCTACATCAGAATTTCCCTTAAGAGATTTATCGGCACACGGGATAAATATCTTTAGAAGAAATTTATTCTATATTTAACATCACCCTATTTCCCTACTGCACGGATTATTGCTGCGGCAATGCTGTCAACAGGGTGGATCTCATCTATAACTCCGGCATTTATGGCTGCTTTGGGCATACCAAAAACAGTGCAGGTCTGTTCTGCCTCCGCCAGGCAGCTCCCGCCCCTTCTTTTTATTTCTTTAAGGCCACGGACACCGTCACTGCCCATTCCTGTCATTATTACGCCGAGAACACTGTTTCCATAGACTTCCGCCGCCGATAACATTGTCACGTCAACGGAAGGCTTAAAAACCGTACTGACGTTTGCCTCACTGCGCAAGGTAATATGCGCTCCTCCAAGCCCCTTTTCTACATACATTTGTCTTCCTGCCGGTGCCACCAGGGCCAGACCTGGCTTAATCAAATCTCCCTCCTGGGCTTCCTTTACAAAAATGTGGCTGCTTTGATTGAGCCGTTCGGCCAGGGCACGGGTGAAGCCTTCAGGCATATGCTGAACAATAAGTACACCTGCAGGAATGTCTTTAGGGAGTTTAGGAACAACCTTCTGCAGGGCAGAGGGACCTCCCGTCGATGTCCCAATTACTACCAATCGAATGCCCCCGGGGCGAATGGCCAGTTGAGGAAAGGTCTCCAAAGACAAGTGCTGCACTCCGGCAGTGAAGTGCTTAGCAGCCACAGGTACCGTTGCTGCCAGTTTGATTTTAGCAGGCAGTTCAAAAGCCAGCTGCTCAAGTTCCTCTTGATTTGCTGGCTTGAGGATAAAATCTACTGCCCCCAGTTCCAGGGCTTTAAGGGTCGTATGGGCGCCCTTTCCGGTCACTGCACTAAGCATCACCACCGGCACAGGGTATATCTCCATGATTTTTTTCAGTGTTTCCAAACCATCCATCAGGGGCATCTCAACATCAAGGGTTACTACGTCAGGTTTTAATTTGACGATTCTGTCTACGGCCTCCCGGCCGTTGCGGGCACGACCGACAATGCGAATGTGTTTGTCCTTTTCTACAATTTTTGTTATCATCTGCCGCATTACTGCGGAATCGTCAATAACAAACAGTCTTATTTCCAGGTCCATAGCTATTCCGCTCCTGCAGTTTGAACTAATCCACGGACATCCAGTATCAGTGCCACGCTGCCATCACCCATGATGGTAGCTCCGGCCAATCCATGAATGTCTCCTATGTATCCTCCCAAAGATTTAATTACTATTTCCTGCTCTCCCACAAGCTCGTCCACAACAATGCCGATGCGTTTATCCTGAACCCCGACAACTACCACAGGCACGCTGCCTTCCGCGGGCAGTTCTCCTCCCCTGCCAAGGAGATAATCCAGGAGAAACAGGGATAGAAAACTGTCCCGGACAAGGGCAACCTTGTTGCCCTGCATGCTCTGTACCCGGCTGCAGTCAATTTCAATTATTTCCAAGACATTAGCCAGGGGCAGGGCAAAAATCCGGCCCCCCTGTTTGATCAACAGAGATCTGCTGATGGCCAGGGTCAGGGGGAGCTTGATGGTAAACTTTGTACCGGCACCTTTTTTCGAATGGATTTCAATAATCCCGTTAATTTTTTCAATATGGGTGCGGACAATA
The DNA here is from genome assembly GCA_001513335.1 of Clostridiales bacterium DTU086. Lineage (GTDB taxonomy): Bacteria > Bacillota > DTU086 > DTU086 > DTU086 > DTU086. The sequence goes on from LFTO01000105.1 coordinate 34,296, forward strand.
TCCATACCCACACCACGTCCGGAAATGTCAGTAACCTGCTGGGCCGTTGAAAAGCCGGGCAGGAAAATGAGGTTCAATGCCTCCTGGTCCGACATCTTATCGGCAGCCTGCTGGCTGATCAACTCTTTGTTCACTGCTTTTTCCTTGATCGCCTGGGGATCCATACCTCTTCCGTCATCCTCAACGGTAATTACTATCTGGTTCTCCTGGTGAGCAGCAGTAAGCCTGATGGTACCTTGAGCCTGCTTACCCAGGGCCACCCTTTCCTCCGGCGGTTCAATACCGTGGTCAATGGAATTGCGCAGCAGGTGAATGAGCGGGTCACCAATCTCCTCAATTACAGTACGGTCCAGTTCCGTCTCCCGACCTTCGATAATAAAGTTTATGTCCCTGTTAAATTTGTGGGACAGATCCCGCACCATTCGCGGAAAACGGTTGAAAACCTGGTCGATCGGAAACATGCGGGCCTGCATTATTTCCTCCTGCAGTTCCCCGGTCAAACGGGCAATGTGCAGGGATATCTCTTCCATGGCCTCAGTGAGAAATTCCGAACCTACCACACCCCGTATCTTACCGCTCACTGACTCCAGGCGGG
>LFTO01000029.1 GCA_001513335.1 Clostridiales bacterium DTU086
GGTTCTACAATAAATGTTGGGGTGAAGGAGGAAAAAGAAAAACATTTGGTCGAATACCAATTGTCGCCCAACAACCCTCAAAGAGGAGGTATTCGTCCAAATGCATATGCATAATCAGTTTACCACAAACCTGCTATCTTTAACAGATGTCATTGTGGAAGGTGTAAAACACCATGAGGATTTCTGCGAAGTGTTTCTCTCACAACCGGTCAGGCCTCACAAATGCCCCCGTTGTGGCTCAGTGACAAGTAAGATACACGATTACCGGGTTCAAAAAATTAAAGACATTCCGATACTCAACAAACCCCTTATATTGAGTTATCGGAAGCGCCGGTACAAGTGTAAAAACTGCAGGAAAAACTTTTATGAAACCGTCAGTTTCGTAGGCCGGTATCAGCGCATGACACCTCGTCTGGTTGAAGCAATCATCGACCGTCTTCGAACGAATTTCAGCATGTGTTCCATAGCCAAAGACTTTGGTGTTTCCGCCTGTACCATTACAAGAATCTTCGATTATGTTTCATACAAGGTTACGCATCTGCCGGAGGTATTATCGATCGATGAATTTAAGGGTACCACCGAAAAAGGAAAATACCATTGTGTGCTTGTGGACCCGGTTCAATCAAAGGTACTGGATATCATAGATAAGCGAAGCTTGGATTATCTATTAAAATACTTTAGCAAGTTTAAGGAACGCCAACATGTGAAATATGTAGTAATTGATATGTGGGCTCCTTACAAGCAGGCTGTTAAGCAAGCTTTTCCCCAAGCCCGGATCGTGATTGACCGTTTTCATTACATTCGAAACTGTATCTGGGCCCTTGATAAGGTGAGAAAGAACGTCCAGCAGTGCCTGCCTTATGAGAAGGCCAGGTTTCTCAAATACAGCAAACGACTGTTGCTGAGTCATCCTGATAACTTAAGCAATGATGGAAAGCTAAGACTTGCCAATATCCTTTTGTTCGATGAAAGAATTCGACTGGCTTATGTTCTCAAGGAAAAATTCATGGATTTTGTCCGCTCAAAGGATAAAAACGAAGCAGAAAAAAAGTTGTCTCAATGGCTTCAGATGGTTAACACCTACAAAATAAACGAGTTTTCTTATCTGGCAAAAACCATTTTGAACTGGAAAGAGGAAATCTTAAATTCCTTTACGGTGCCCTATACCAACGCTTGTATCGAAGGCTTTAACAATAAGATAAAGGTTATTAAGCGAAATGCTTTTGGTTTTCGGAACTTCTCAAGATTCCGTACTCGTATTTTACATTGTTGCTCATAAGAAGAGGCGGCAGGTATTCGGTCATATACTTGCCACCCCAACATTTGACAAAGAACC
>LFTO01000036.1 GCA_001513335.1 Clostridiales bacterium DTU086
GCATGTCATCCTGAGTATAAAGAGGGATCTTATGCTGGCGTTGGAATTTGCGTAAAGATTCTTCGACAGTTTATACAGCACCTTGTTGCTTTGGCATCAGATGGTGCTATTTTTTATCGTCTTTTTAGTTTAATATATTATATGGTTGGACAAGCTGCAGAGTAAATCAGAGAAGCTTACAAAGAAGTATTGTGGAGGTGCTTTTTCATTTCTGCTTATCCCGGGAGAGAAATAAAAGAGGATTTGTCCCGGCTCATGCCGCAGGAGGGAACGGCAGCCGCCTGGAAAAGAGGGATGAAAGACGGGATCCCCATCTGTTTGGGGTACTTTGCAGTCTCTTTTACCTTTGGAATGATGGCAGTGGGACAGGGGCTGACTGTCTGGGAAGCGGTTTTTATTTCCATTACCAACGTTACTTCTGCAGGACAGTTTGCCGGGCTGACCTTGATTGCTGCAGGTGCGCCCTACTATGAAATGGCTATCACTCAGCTGATTATAAATCTGAGATACTGTCTCATGTCTTTTGCCCTTTCCCAGAAGCTGCAGAGAAATGTGCCTTTTTTTCACCGATTTCTGGTGGCTTACGGAGTTACAGATGAGATTTTTGGGGTAACCGTCAGCCAGGAAGGGAAGGTAAGCCCGTCTTATCCCTATGGAGCTATGAGTGTGGCCATACCCGGGTGGGTTCTTGGGACATTGGCGGGAGCCATTTCCGGAAATCTCCTGCCGGACTTCATGGTCAGCGCTTTGGGAATTGCCATCTATGGGATGTTTCTGGCTATTATTATTCCTCCGGCTACTGAGAATAAAGTCGTTATGAAAGTCGTTATCGGGGCCATGGTAATGAGCGGTCTTTTCAGCTTTCTCCCCCTGTTGAACAGGGTCTCTGCGGGATTTGTGATAATTATCACCACACTCCTGGTTGCAGGGGTTGCTGCTTACCTGCACCCGGTCGAGGAGGCGTCTGAAGGTGGAAGGTAATATCTATCTCTATATCTTTATCATGGCCGGTGTTACTTACCTGATCCGCATGGCACCCCTTGCCCTGGTACAGAGGGAAATTACCAGCCCCTTCATTAAATCCTTCCTTTTTTATGTGCCCTATGCCACATTGGCGGCAATGACATTTCCGGCAATCCTCTATTCAACTGCCAGCACAACCTCTGCCCTTGTGGGCTTTGCGGTAGCCTTGTTTATGGCCTACAAGAAAAAGAGCCTCCTGACTGTTGCCCTTGCTGCCTGTGCAGCAGTCTTTGTGGTGGAGAGAATCATCGGCTAGCCAAGCACAATTGTAAGTTTTTAAGCCAAAGGGGTATGCTTTTCCGCCCTCAGAATTAAGCTGAACAGGAATGTGGCGTGTTTTCGTGTCTTTCGCGAACGACTTATGAACGCAGGCACACAGCTCTTGGCAAAGCGTAGGGAAAAACCGGGAGGCACGAGCCGGACGCAAGTGCCAGCCCCAATTGAGGCAGGATGCCCATTTTGGGGCGGTCCGGTTTGGACCTAAAGCTTTGCCATAGAGATGTCCTGTGTGAATTCCTGGAGTGAGCGAAAGCTGCGGAAACACTATAATGTCCTGGTCGGTGTTATTCTAAACAAGCGTGTCATCTGAGCGAAGGGTTGCTAGACGGTGGTGATGGCAAAAGCCCGCATGTATTGCTCCGCTACGGACAAGCCCGTACGCAATTGGGGGCGCAAAGCCGCGCAAGGCTTAAACGGAAACAAGTCCCACTCCGTTATACATACGCCCTTGTGGACAACGCTGCCTGACAGAAAAAAAGTATAAAGCCAAAAGGCACCGCATATACTTCTTACACCAAACGACAAAAAGGGAAGCAGTGGGGTGTTTCTTTATGCGCAAAATCCTGGCAGCTGCCCTTTTCCTTACTCTTGCCGCCATTGTCATTCCCGTATTGTCTGTCCTTACTGAGGGGGACAAAAAACCGGAGGTACAGGAGTTGGATTTGGGACCTAAGGTGAAGGTGCTTAACAGTGAATCGGGACAGGTCATGACTCTACCCCTGGAAGAATATCTTGTGGGGGTAGTGGCCGCGGAAATGCCTGCGGCTTTCCCGGCAGAGGCGTTAAAAGCCCAGGCTGCCGCCGCCAGGACATATACCCTGAGAAGAATGGAAACGGGCAGTTCACCGGATAATCCCCACCCCCGGGCACATGTCTGTACAGACTTCAACCACTGCCAGGCCTGGATAGATAATGAGGAAATGGCCAGGCGGTGGGGTAAAGCTTTTGACAGCAACCTGGCTAAAATCCGCAGCGCCGTTTTTGAGACGGCGGGGCTGGCCATTTACTACAACAATGCCCTTATCGACCCCGTTTATCATTCCACAAGCAACGGGAGGACAGAAAACTCGGAAGATGTGTGGGGTTCCAGGATGCCCTATTTGAGAAGTGTTGCCAGCACCTGGGACAGACAGTCCCCCAAGTTTCGCACTTCAGTGGAGGTGCCTGTAGAGGCTGTGACTGCCCTGGGTGGGGCAGGCGCTATCCAGCAGGTGAGCACCGGGGGAGACAGGGAATTAATTCGCGGCCTGGAATACACTTCCACGGGTAGGTTAAAAACGGTTCAAATAGCCGGCAGAACCATTTCTTCCATTGACTTGCGCAAAGCTTTAAATTTACCTTCCACGGACCTGACCTGGAAGGTGTCGGGGGAAAAGGTGATTTTCAGGGCCACGGGTAGCGGCCACGGTGTAGGGATGTCCCAGTATGGGGCCAGGGGAATGGCCGAGGAAGGTCGTACATTTGAGGAAATTCTGAAACACTATTACACGGGAGTGGAGGTAAAAGCAGCCTATTAATATTTGTAAGCGCAAAATTATTCCGCTGCTGCAAAAAGACCCCAAGACCCTTGCCGCAGGGGATTGGGGAACAGGCACCCGGGGCAGTTTTCACAGGTATATTTTCCCAGTATGCAGGGCATAATGCCTAGATGAGGTGATGGCGTTATGCTCAAAAAATTTCTGTCAGTGATTTCCCAGGCTGTCGCTGCTGCCCGGAAACAGGTATCCAGGCGCCAGTTGATTGTAACTGCAGTTTCTGCAGCAGTCATGCTGACGGCGCTGATTGCTTTTTGGAACTTATTCATTCTTCCTGACCGCCTGGCGGCACCTGACTCAACAGCTATTATTGGCAGTACAGAGAGAGGGGGAAGGGTGCCCGGAGAAGATTCCCAGCCGGGAGAAAATACGGAAGCCTCAGGAAAGGGCACCGCTGCCGTAAAGAACCCGGAGGACAAGGAGCACCGGGAAAGGGAAAATAGGGAGGAACCGGATCTGTCTCTGGCAGTGAACCCTGTGGAAGGAACTTTGCTGAAGAACTATGGGTTTGTTTTCTCCCCCACCTACAATGACTTCCGTTTTCACGGCGGAATCGATGTGGAAGCTTCCGAGGGAGACCCTGTGAAGTGTGTGCTGGATGGTGTGGTAGAGGCTGTTGCCACTTCTGAGGAAGAGGGCTGCACAGTAACATTGAACCACGGCGGAAACTGGATTACCGTGTACAGCCATCTGGAAGCCGTACAGGTGGAAAAGGGTAAAGCTGTACCCAAAGGCCATGTCCTCGGCTACCTGGGCAGGCCGGGGCTCAGTGAGTCTTTCGAAGGTTGCCACCTGCACTTTGAGGTCCTGCATGGTGATGAAAGAGTCAATCCCCTGGAATTTTTTGATTATTAACCGGTGCTGCAAAAAAACCGGGTAACTCTTTAATTCTCGGCTGCTAAAACAGAATATTTTTTATACCGCTTCTTGACTATCAATCAATCCTGGGTTGTCCGCTGCTAAAACACCGCATACTTAGTGGAACCGCATGTTTGCACCTGCTACACCTGGCAGGTGCTGCTTAATTTGTAAATTTATCCTTTTGCCCGTATAGGCCTCAGGTTGGTCTTTTTTTTTTGGCTTCCTCATATAAATCTAGTAATTCCAGGTTAAGGGAGGCCCGTTTAATGCAGGAGCACATCAGAAGGAGGGTACTGGATATTAGTGCTTATATTATAGAATCATCTGCTACAGTCCGCCATGCGGCAAAAGTATTCGGGGTAAGCAAGAGTACGGTACATAAAGACATGACAGAAAGACTTCCTTTAATAGATAAGGAGCTGGCTGAACGCGTCCGCCAGGTGCTGGACATAAACAAGGCTGAGAGGCATATCCGGGGAGGAGAGGCCACCCGCCAGAAATACAGGGAAAAAATGAATTCCGACCAGGCGGCAGCAACTCTGGATTCCTGACACAATCCCGGCACACCTATCCCAAGTATTACCTGCGATCCATATCCTTTTGAGTTTCACAGTGAAATACAACGGTAATTCTTGTTCCTTCATCTTCCCGGCTCCCGACATTCACCTTGGCATAGTGATACTGGGCAATGTGCTTAACAACGGCAAGGCCAAGACCCGTTCCCCCTATCTTTTTGGAATGGCTCTTATTTACACGGAAAAACCGTTCAAACACCCCTTCCAGGTGTCTTCCAGTATCCCTATGCCTGAACATGCCACTTGTTCATGGCTGATTATACAGACAAGTTGATAGGGATGGCATTGAGGCAGCTTGGGTAAATGACGAGAAAAACCAAATCTGGCTAAAATTTTCGGAGAAAAAAGGATTATCTGTCACCTTGACGAACTATACAACCAGATTATGTATATTCTTCAGCTTGTTGTTTTTCTTAAACAGATGGGACAGGCTGGGTGTCGGGAGGAAGAGAAAAAGATGTTCTTCAGGGGAGCAGATATTGGTGTTGACCTTGGCACAGCTACAGTATTGGTTTATGTAAAAAACAAGGGGATTGTATTAAACGAGCCTTCGGTAGTGGCCATAGACAGAAATTCAAATAAAATATTTGCCGTGGGCGAAGAGGCCAGGAGGATGCTTGGCCGTACCCCCGGCAACATTGTTGCTACCAGGCCTTTAAGGGAAGGGGTTATCGCCGATTACGACACCACCGAGCGAATGCTCAAGCATTTTATCGAAAAGTCCTGCGGGAAGAGCCTTTTGTTCCGTCCCAGGGTAATGGTTTGTATCCCCTCCGGGGTGACGGGTGTAGAAGAAAGGGCCGTTAAAGAAGCTGCCGTACAGGCCGGGGCCAAAGAAGCCCACCTGATTGAAGAGCCCCTGGCAGCCGCTCTGGGGGCAGGTGTAGATATAGCCCAGCCCAGCGGCAACATGGTTATTGACGTGGGCGGGGGCACCACTGATATTGCGGTATTGTCTCTTGGAGGCATTGTGGTCAGCCAGTCTCTCCGCGTGGGCGGGGATAAATTTGATGAAGCAATAGTCCGTTATATCAGGAAGAAATACAACCTGATGATTGGGGAGAGGACCGGTGAAGAAGTTAAAATCACCGTCGGGACTGCTTTCCCTGAGATGAAAACAGAAGATACCTCTATGGATGTCAGGGGCCGGGACCTGGTGACAGGCCTCCCCAAAACATTAACCATCACTTCAAGAGAAACCTTTGAGGCTATGAGTGAGGCAATAACTTCGGTGATCAGTGCAGTTAAAGAAGTACTGGAGAAAACTCCTCCGGAACTTGCCTCAGACATTATCGACAAAGGATTGGTGTTGACCGGGGGCGGGGCTCTCCTCCACGGACTGGATACCCTGATCAGTCATGAGACCGGCCTGCCTGTACATATTGCCGATGAGCCTGTTTCCTGCGTTGCCAAGGGGACGGGAAAAGCCCTGTCCATGATCGGACAGTAGAAAAAAAGCGGGATAAAGACTAAAAAGCTTTCCCTGGATTAGAACTACTTGAGAAATTTTGGAATAAAAAAAATACCTCCGGACATAATGGATTATTAAAGCGTTCTATTCATGAGGATTGACCAGTATGTACCGGAGTTATTTTTTTGCTCTTTTGGCCTGCGCCTTTTTTTCCTGCGCAGCCTTGTTAAATGCTTATCATAATTTACCGCCTGTTCAGAATTCCCAAGTTCCCGGAAGGGCTTTCAGCGTTTCTGCTTCTCTGCCTTCCCAAAAGTCAGTTCAGGAACCCGCTGCAGAACAGGAGTACCCCGGCAGGTGTGCTGGGGAACACAAAGAGAATGGCCGTGCACAGACACTTGAAAAAAATGCCTTTGGGGAAGCATCTATTTTACCGGCTGCAGCTTCAACAGGAAGTTCTCTTCCTGCACCGGCCATGTCTTCTGCTGGAGAAAAGTCCGGTGGTTCGGGAAATTCAAGTGCTCCTGAAAATGTATCAAGTAAAGGTTCACAGGCAGGCCCAAAGGGCAGCCTTTCCTATTATTCCCCTTCCAGGATTTTTCCCGATAAGTCCCAGGGGAGAAGTGCTTCTGCAGAAGTAATACCATTAAATGCTTACACTGACAACTTCAATATCCTGCTCCTGGGGGTGGACGGCAGTAAGCTGGAAATGGTCTGCCTCTACAGCATCAACCATAACTTGAAGGATGAGCTGAAATCCGTGAGCTTGTTTTTTCCTGTCAATTCCGTGCTCCTATATAAAGGAAGAGAAAAAACTTTGACCGGTATTTTTGCCTCAGGAGGCTGGGAAGCCGTTGCCGAAGCTGTGGGAAAGGCAATGTATATAGATATCCACAAGTATGTCAAAATTGACAGGCAGGCACTCCGTGACCTTGAGAAATATTTTGACCCCATCTACGTTGACGGGAAGAAAGTGGAGATGGAGACCCTCTTTGTCCGCCGGACTTCCAGTGAAGATGACCGCATTATTGCCAGGATCCTCAAGCAGGTACTACGACCGGAAGTGTTTTTCAGGTATATTCCTGGCATTGTCTTTGGCATAAACAGGGACATCGAAAGCAACTTTAGCTTTACCCCCAAAGACCTGGCTTTTTATTACCAGATTGGGAAGAGGCTGTCCACGAAAAGGATCGAAAAGATTGTTCTCACCGGGGAAACCAGGTGGCAGGACGGCCGCAGGGTGAATATTCCCCCCAAAGATACAATGGCAAGCGCAATCTACAGGACAACAAAACCGTAAGTGGACAAATTCTCCTACAGGTTTTTTTTTGAAGGAATTAATTTTGTGAATATCCGATAGCCCGGGCAAGCTGGTACAGGATATATTGGTTAAGGCTTGTATTTTCATTTTTTGCCCGTTCTGCCAAAGCTTGATGCAGAGTTTTTGGAATACGGATGTTAAGTCTGCCTGAAAAATCCTCGGGAACCGGTTCGGGAATAATTGCGCCATCTTCAATGGCGGATTCTAACCAGCAAAGTTTCGCATCTTCAATCATTTTAAGGGCTTCTTCTATTGTTTGACCTTGACTGATACAACCGGGAAGTTCCGGTATCTCTGCTGCATATCCTCCTTCGGGAGAGGGGTGCAGGACAATTCTGTAAGGAAGTTTTAAATAGTAGTTTAGGTCTTTAGTCATTGTTTATCTCTCCTTCCAGGGCTTTAATGGCTAGCTTTACATATGTTTCTCCAATGTGTGGTTGTTGAAAGGGTACTGTTATGCGTATTGAGCCTTTTGTGTAAGTATAATGACTAGAGCCCTTACGCGGCTGTCTTTTTTGGAACCCGGATCTAACTAACAACTTGTCAAGTTCGCCAAATCGCACTCCTTTTGGGTTGTTCTTTATTTTTTCAAGTAGTTTCTCCAGTTGGCTCAACGCAATTCCCCCTTTATAATATAGTACCATATATAGTACCAATTTCCCATCTCCTATTTCACTGGATTTAAAATTTTTTGTGTTTTCTTGGCAAGTATCCGCATTCATGCCCCCCTGAGCCATTTCCCCTTTCCTGTCACCCTGAGCTATCCTCTCTCCTCCTGTCACCCTGAACCCATCTCCCCTCCTGTCACCCTGAGCGAAGCGAAGGGGCTGGGATCTGGTTCATGATTAGAATTATTGCCGATACTACGAGCAATTTGGTACAGGATAGAATTATACGTTCTGGCGGCAAGCATGTAGGTTAGAGTCCTTGATTTTAAGTGACAATTAGTTAGAATAGTGATGAAGGGAGGATTAGCCATGGAAATCAGGTATTCAAAAGCGGCGTTAAAAACCCTTCAAAG
>LFTO01000207.1 GCA_001513335.1 Clostridiales bacterium DTU086
GCTGCCAGGTCCAGGGAAGCCTATGTGAAGGGACTTTCAAACAGCAATAATTCAAAGGCAGTTTATGAAGCTGTATCCAAGGGAGCCAGGGAAAGGTTTATCAATAATTTCCCCAGTAACGGTATTTAACAGAAAGGTTGTTCCCATTTGAACAGAATACTCAATCGCCAAAAACTGGATTTTCTCAAACAGGAATTTAAAAAGGCGGACAAATCAGGTATGCCAATGGGAATCAGACTTTTCTTGTTTCTGGTTGTGCTGGTGCTGACTATTTTTATCGGGACAGTGGCAATTCTGCTCCTTTCGGGAACATTTACTGCCGGCCTTTCTGAGACCGGAAAAATGGTGGAGCAGGAACTCAGTCATACCTCAGAAGGGATTTCCCGACAGTATGGACAGCTTTCCCTTGAGGCAATAGAGTTTTCCAAGGGGTTGTCCAGGAGCATAGAGGAGAAAACCAGGGAACGGGGCATATCCTTGGCTCATTTGCAGCAGCACCCCGAGATATTGGAAGAAATTATATCCGATGAATATGAACGGGCTTTATTTTTCCTGCAGTTATCCAAAAGCAGCGGGGCTTTTTTTATACTGAATGCTACTGTCAATCCCGACCTCCCCCATGCAGACAGGTCGAGGGCGGGGCTTTACCTGAAAAATATGGAGCCCAACATCTTAAATGCGGCCGCCCCTACAATTATTGTCCTGCGGGGATTTCCAAGTATTGCTCGAAAAAATTCCCTTTCCCTCCATTCCCAATGGAAAATGGAATTCGATATAAGTGATGCTCCCTATTATTACCGTCCCATGGAGGCTGCTGAAGCAAATCCTTCACTTCCTCTGTCACGCCTCTACTACTGGTGCCCTGCTCTCTCACTGCCGGAAACAAGTGATAAAGTAATGCTCTGTTCTGTTCCCTTGATTGACTCTGAGGGCACAGTATTTGGGGTCTGCGGGCTGGAAACCAGTGAAATGCTTTTTAAGCTTTCCTACATGCCCAACAGAAACAGCTATTATCGGATTTTTTGTGTCTTTTCTCCTGTGTTTAACAACACAATAGATCTCAACCAGTCCCTGTTTGCCGGCGGTTATTCCTCCAGGCTTTTGTCACGGGATAACGGTATTCTTGAAATATCCGATAGGGGACGTTTTTTTAATTCCTACACCCAGAACGGGGAAAGTTTTTTCCTGGGAAACCATATTGATGTTGACCTTTACCCGGAGGATTCTGCTTTTGCCGGTGAACGCTGGGCAGCGGCTGTAATGATTCCGGAAAAGGACGTTGTCAGTACAATAACCAAGCTGAACGAATTTTTAGTATTCTTGTTAATATTGCTCTTTACCCTGGGAATAGTGGCCTCTTTCTTTTTAAGCAGAAAGTTTTTGCAGCCGATTATAGAAGGCTTTGATATCCTTAAATCTGAAGACCTTAGTGAAGCTCCTAAAACAAAAGTTCCTGAAATAGACGGCTTAATTGATTTTCTTAAACAGCGCAACCAGGATTTGTATGAAAGGGCTAAACAGGAAAACCTGTCTATTTCAATTCTTGATGAATTTCTGGAAAGGACAAAAACCTTGACCCCTTCGGAAAAATTGGTATTTAACCTTTATGTGGATGGCTATACGGCTAAGGAGGCAGCTGAGGAATTGTGCTTGAGTATAAACACAATAAAAACCCACAATAAACATATTTACTCCAAGCTCAATGTGGGTTCCAGGGATGAACTTCTTCTTTACATAAATCTGCTCAAAGAATTAGGGAAAGAAATAGGGGGGGCTCGCCCCCCTCAGACTGTCGATAAACCACCATATGTTTAAAAATTATGTCTTATTGCTTAAACCTCGGACACGGCATCGGTATTTTCGACACTTGTTTGTTGGTTGGGTATTTCGGAAAGCATTTTGTTCAGCTTGTCCAAATCCACGGGTTTTGATAGGTGGCAGTCAAATCCTGCCCTGGAAGACCGCTCCAGGTCCTCTGGCAAAGTGTAACCGCTTACGGCTGCAAGATAAGAATCCTTTAAGAGTTCATCCTCCCTGAAAATCCTGGCAACTTCATACCCGTCAAGGTAGGGGAGGCCGATGTCGCAGAGTACAAACTCAGGGCGAAACTTCCTGGCCTTTTCAATACCTTCCGTACCGTTAAAAGCAACCACTACTTTATGGCCGCAGAATTCCAGCAGTTCACGCAGGCATTCTGCCATATCTTCATTGTCATCGATAATGAGAACCTTCCTGCTTTGTGAAGAGGCCTTTTTATATGACGTCCGGGGTCTTTCAACAGGTACTTCCTTAAGGGGAAGTTTAATAATGAATTCCGTTCCTTTTCCGGGTCCGTCACTGTTGGCTGTTATGGAACCACCATGAAGTTCTATAAGCCCCTTGCTCAGGGCAAGACCAAGCCCCAGTCCTCCCCGCTGGTTCCGGTTAAGGGCTAAACTGGCCTGCATGAAAGGTCGGAAGAGGTTTTTGAGCACATCAGGAGCTATTCCGATACCGGTGTCGGCAACACGAATGACCGCCTGCCCGTTTGCAGTATCTGCTTCAAGGGAGACTCGCGTACTTCCCCCGGAATTAGTAAATTTAGCTGCATTATGGAGCAGGTTTCCCACCACCTGTACAATCCGCGCCTGGTCAGCTTCTAAATATAGCGGGAAGGGAGCAAAGGTTGATTCTAAACAGACACCGTTTTTTTCAAAGAGCGGCCGGTGATCCTCAACTGTGTTCCGCAAGATTTCATTAAGTTCCACATGCTGCAGTTCCAGTTTAAATTTATTTTGATTGATTCGGGTTATATCCAGCAAATCATCCACCAGGTGGGAAAGCTGCTCAGTTTGCCGTTCGATTATGTCTATTGCTTTTTTTGCCTGCTGACTGCCGGGGTCTACCCGTTTTAATACGCAGAGGCTCATATGTATTGAAGCCAGCGGGTTGCGCAGTTCATGAGACAGCACCGCCATGAATTCATTTTTATTGGCGTCAGCTTCCCGGAGCTTTTCTGCCATTTCCCGGTAACGCTTATTGCTTTCCCGCAGGGCTTTTTCACTTTCTATCCGTTCTGTAACATCCCGGAATACCAGGACAACACCCAAAACATTCCCCTTGTCATCTTTAATCGGCGCGGCACTGTCATCAATGGGGATTTCTCTACCGTCCCTGGATATCAGTAATGTATGGTTGGCCAGACCCACGATACAACCTTCTGCAAGGACCCTGGAAACAGGATTTTCAGTGGGTTTACGGGTAAACATATTAATGATATTGAACACTTCTGTCAGCTTTTTACCCTTCACCTCTTCCAGTGTCCAGCCCATTGTTTTTTCAGCTACAGGGTTGATGAAAGTTATCAATCCCTTTTGGTCTGTTGTGATCACTCCGTCTCCAATGCTGTTTAGAGTAGTTGACAACCACTTTTGGCTGTCTTTTAACTTTTTTTCCATAATGTGTTTATATAGTGCCATATTGATTGTAATAATTAATTCTCTTTCTCTGAAAGGTTTAACAATATAACCATGGGGCTCAGTAAGCTTTGCCCGCTGCAAGGTTTTTTCATCGGCGTAAGCCGTAATATAGATAATGGGAATATCCAAATCTGCACGAATCTGTCCCGCGGCAGTAATACCATCGATTTCCCCCTGCAGCATTATGTCCATCAAAACCAGGTCCGGGGAAAACTCTTTTGCTTTTTGAATGGCCTCTTCCCCTGTGGAGGCAATATCAACGGCGTCATATCCCTGGCTTGTTAACCTCTGCTGCAGGTCAAGGGCTTCAATTCCTTCATCTTCAACGATGAGAATCTTTGAACCAGGCATCACATTCTCTCCTTTCGTTTTTGTTTCGTAAACGAAATAGTAAATTCTGTACCCTTACTTCTTTTGAGTTTAATAACGCCTTTGAGCTGTTTTACCAGCACGTTAACAAGTTTTAGCCCCAGTGACTCAGTCTTGTTAATGTCAAAACCCTCAGGAAGGCCGATACCGTTGTCGCCTACGGTCAATATCAATTCTTTTCCCCTGCTGCGGCGCAAATTGATGTAAATCTCACCGGCTTGTACCCCCTGCCATTGGTCTCTGTCCGGGAAGGCATGTTTCAGTGAATTGGTAACCAACTCGTTGATAATCAAAGCACAGGGGATTACCGTATCCATGTTCAGGGTTATGTTTTCCACTGAAATTACCGGTCTTATCATGTACTCACTAACCCCGTAAGAATAAAAAAGGTTGCTGGTCAAACTTTGAATATATCCCAAAAGGTCAATATGGGCCAGGGATTCGGACTGGTATAGTTTTTCATGGATCAAGGCCATGGAAAAGACCCTGTTCTGGCTTTCCTTAAACAGTTCCCGGTCCTGTTCGTCTTTGATATAAGGTGCTTGAAGGTTCAAGATGCTGTGGATAATCTGCAGGTTGTTTTTTACCCGGTGATGTATTTCCCTGAGGAGCAGCTCTTTCTCATAAAGAGCTTCCTGCAGACCGGCTTCACTGGCCTGGAGTTCCTTGTTGGCTTCGGCAAGCTCCGCCGTTCGTTTTTGGACCCGCTCTTCAAGTTCCCGGTTAAGCTTTTGAATTTCCGCTTCTGCTCTTTTTCTTTCCGTCATATCGATGCCCATCTCTAGAATCAGCGTAGAACCGTCAACATCAGTGAATGGGAAGTCATAGACAAAATAGGTGCGTCCGTTTGGGCCCGTCCATTCCCATTCATTTGGCGCATTGGTTTCCAGGACCACAAAGGCACCGCAGTTTTTGCATGGTTCGCTGGCCCCAAACAAGTGCTCATAACAGCGTTTACCGCCTGATTCCCCAAAGAGTTCGCGAAAAACCCGGTTGGCAAAAGCCACGCGATAATCAGGAGTCAGAAGAACCAGGTAACAGGGGAGTTTTTCCAGGACAGTATAGAACCGCTGTCGTTCGGCTTTTACTTTTCTTTCTGCAAGTTTACGTTTCTCAATGTCTTTTTCAAGGAGTTCATTGGCCTTTGCCAGTTCCGCAGTTCTCTCCCGGACCCGTACCTCCAGCTGGTCTTTTACCCGGAGCAGTTCCGTCTCCGTTTTCTTCATTTTTTCCACCAGCCGGGCATTATCCAGGGAGATAGCCGCCTGGGACACCAGCAGTTCCGTCATTTGTGTTTTTTCCGGTGTGAATACGGAATCGGATAAACAGTTGTCTAGGTAGACTATTCCGATAATTTTAGACTGTTTTACTACCGGCAGGCAGAAGACAGATCGCAGCTGCATTTTTTGAACCTCAGGATTGTCTTTGAAAATGCCTTCATTAGAGGCATCGTTGAGGATAACCTTTTCTCCGGTACGGTATACGTAACGGACGATTTCCCGGCAGATATCTTTTGCCTCATCCAGTTTTATTTTTACTCTCTGTACTGCCTCCTTATCAGAAATCCGGCTGACGCCGCGGATAAACAGGTCGCCATCCTCTCTCATAATCAGGTACCCGTTCTGGGCCCCGGAGCTTTCGATTACTACATTCATAATTTTCTTAATCAGGGCTTCCTGCTCAATTTCGGCGGAAATGGCCAAAGATGACTTCATCAGGTATTCAACATTAAGGTCAGGAAGCATCCCTTGAGGGGAGGCTGCGTCTGGCTGCAGGTCAAGTGCATTTTCCTGTACAAAATAGTCAGTATATTTTTCCAAAAGGTAAACTTCCTTGCGTCCTGCGTTGCACTTTCTGTACAAACGGACAGCTTCAGTAAAATGTGTACCTGCAGTGGACTTTCCGGCCTGGTGGAGAATCTCCCCGAGGCATTCATAAAGGTGGCCTTCTAAAAAGGTGTACCCCTGTTGGTGAGCTATATCAATGGCGTCCATATATAGAACCACTGCCTTTTCAAAACTGCCGGTAGCCCTCTCTAATTCTGCGTAGAGAAAGGCCAGGTACGGTGTCAATAAAGGCCCTAGTTTTGCCCATTTCTCAACTTTTCTTATAAAAGGGCGGACCTTTTTCATTAACTCATCTTTGTTTCTGCAGCCTGCCCCTTTTTCGTAAAGTCTCAGGGCGTTCAAAACTACAAAGACGTGCCACTGCCTCTTGAGCACATTATCCGTAAGGCCTGTCAGGTACTTCCGCACCCCTGACAGATACTTTTCAGCCTCCGTATGTTCGCCTAAGTAATAGTGGGTAAGGGCAAGATGGATGTAATAACTTCCCGCAGAAGCGATGTGGTTGTCCCGTTCCCATTTTTTGAGTGTTTCTGTCATGGGCACGGGAACATAGCGTTTTTTCATGGGCGCAATCCACCCAGCCTGCATTGCTTCCGCCAGGCCAACGGAAAAGGATAGGTGGTACTTTCGTGAAAACTGCAAGCATTCTTGGGCGTAGTTTTCAATAGCAGTGAAGTCCGCCCCCTGGACCTGGAGGTTCCACATCAGGGGACCGTATGAAAGCCCCGCGTTATACAAGTCGCCGCAGTTTTTGCCGCATTGAATGGCTTTCAGGCAGTAATCCACAATATCACGGGGATGGCTTCGGGAATGCATATTGCACCACACTATACCGTTCATACCCCGGGTAGCCCCGAAAGTATTCGGGTATTTTGCCGATAACTCACGGGCAAGGTCTTCGTATTTGAATGCCAGATCAAATTCTCCCTGCTCTCCCAGCTGCAGACCCATAATTGTAAAAGAGTAGATTACAGACTCATCCATACCTCCGGAAAGGCAGTGCCGGGTTGACTGTGCAGCTGACAGGTACAGCTGTGGTACAAGCCCGGACGCATAGAGGTCGGGAATAAGCTCGCTGTAAAAGGCCAGCTCAACCTTGCTTTTCCGGTCTGTTGTAAAAGGCATATCTAAAATTGCCTGGAAAATGTCAGTGCCCTTTGATGCTATATTCTCCATTATTTTCTTTCGTTTCCTGTTTGCTTCATTGGGGTTATCGGGGATGGACTTGCCAAAATAGGCCAATCCTTTGTTGGCAGTCTCAATTGCTTTCTTAAAATTCCCGATTGAGGACAGGGATGTGGTCTGCTCTGCCAGGCACTCTGCTTTATCCAGGTCAGTTTTAGCATGCTGCAGCAGGGTATTTAAAAGTGCTTCGGAAGTTGAGTAATTGCCGCACATAAGTTCGGTTTTGGCTGCTTTCTTGTATATCCTGAAAGTGCGCTCGTAATGAGGGTCTTCCCAGCAGTCACCAGGAAGGAGCTTTCTGCTGTTATAAAAGTACGCATTAGCTGCTTCCACAGCCAAGGAATTAAGTGCTTTTCTCCCTGCTAAGTAATTGAGGTCCGAGAGGAGGTAGGCAGTTTTATCGTCTATCTCCTCATTCTTTCCCAGGTTAAGGTGTGAAACAATGGTAAACAGGTTGTCCACTTTTTCCGGGTCGGTCAAAGCCTTCGGGGCAGCTTCAAGGAGGTAAGTGCCTATCCGCCAGTGTATTTTCCGGCGGCTGTCTTTCGGTATGTCGAACAGCACTGCTTCCTGGACTTTGTCGTGGATAAACTGCAGTTGCCCCTTACTGTCAATTAACAGCCCCTGGCTGAGGGCGGGTTTAAGGGCCTCAAATACTTTCGGGAGGGATATGTTTTTCACTGCAGCAAGTACCGCCGGTGAAAAAGTGTTCCCCATGCAGGCGCAGTATTCAAGAAGGTCTCTCAATTCCGGGGCAAGGTTTTTTATTTTGGAATTGAATAGTGCAACTACGGTTGTGGGCATGCGGGATTGGTGAATCTTATCAAGGTCCCAGCACCACTGCCCCTCCTCATCAAAATAGAGCAGGTCCTCGTTATAGAGATATGATATGCTCTCAGTCACAAATAAGGGGTTGCCCTGGCTCAGAGAGCTGATGAAATCTGAAAGGGTTTTTGTTTTTGAGAGGGGCGAATCCAGGATATATGATACCATTTCGTGGCTATGTTCCGGTTTTAAGGGTTCCAGCCTTATTTCCCTGAGTGGCTGCTTTTTTTCTTTTGCACTGTCAATGAGTTTGGAAAGGGGATGACTGGAATCTACTTCGTTATACCGGTAAGCCCCCAGGAAAAATAGGTAAGGGTGTTCGGAGTGATTGGCAAAAACATATGTTAAAAAATCAAAGGATGCGGAATCACACCACTGGAGGTCATCAATGAATAAAGTTAACGGGTTTTCCTTTGTGGCCACACAGCCTAAAAAGCGGTCGAAGAGGTCATGGAACCTGTTCAGGGACTCTGCCGGAGGGAGTTCGGGGACTTCAGGCTGAGGGCCTATCAGGATTTCCAGCTCGGGGATGACATCTGTCAAAACTTTACCCTTTTTCCCCACAGCAGCCAGGATAGTGCTTTTCCAGTGTGCGACTCTTTCGTCGCTTTCCGTTAAAATAGTGCGCAGCAAATTCCTGAACGCCTGGATAAGGGAACTGTAGGGGATATTTTTCTCGTATACATCAAACTTTCCTGAGGTAAAGTACCCCCTGTGTCTCACAATAGGTGCCTGGAGTTCCTGAATCAGGCGGGTCTTACCGATTCCTGATAACCCGGAAATAAACAGGGAGCGGAATTGTCCCTGTGCCGCCTGTTCGTATTCTTCAAGGATAATTTCGGCTTCCTTATCCCGCCCGACCATTTTAGAAATGAAGGTAACTCTTTGGCTGCGAAAACCCTGTTCCAAGGGGAATTCCTGTATGGTGCCTGTAGTCAAATACTCTTCACGGCAGTGTTTAAGGTCAAAAAGGAGACTTGCGCTGCTCTGGTAGCGCTTTTCCGGTTCTTTTTGCAGTAATTTTCTGATGATGCTGCTCAAAGGAGAAGGGATTTCCCTATTTATTTTAATTACTGGGAGAGCTTCTTCTGCCAGGTGGGAATGAATCAGTTCCAGGGGGTCACGGGACAAAAAGGGAACACGGCCGGTGAGCATTTCGTAAAATACGACCCCCAGAGAATAGAGGTCGGAAGCAAAATTAACCTGGTGGCTGATCCGCCCTGTCTGTTCAGGAGAGGTATAGCATAGTGTTTCCCTGATAAAAGAATTGTCATAAATAAAATGACTGACATCTTTCACGTCAACTGTACTGATAAAGCCAATCAGTGCGATATCCAGGTTTTCTGCATTAATAAGTATGTTTTTGGGCTTGATTCCTCCGTGAATAATGCCCCCCTGGTGGACTTTATCCACAGCTTCTGCCAGTTTACATGCTATGTCCAAAAAGATATCCAACGGAACCCGATTGTTATTAACAAATTTATTTAGGGATACTCCGTCAAAATAATCGTAAACAATATAGCAGTTTGGATTTTGTTCCCCAAAAAAAATCGGTATACGAAGGCTTGAATCCTTTAAAACACTAAGATGCTCAATTCTTTGTGAGAATTGGGCTTTTTTATAAGGAGACATGTTTAAATTTTTGAAAATCTTGATTATTAACTGCCGTCCCGGCTCTTTCTTTCGATACCCCTTGAATACTGCTGCATGTTTGCTTTCCCCAATTTTCTCTGTAAATTCATAATTAGGTACAAACATCCGTTACCTCCAATAACTGCTAATTTTATATTTTTATATAAATTACATAATGAGGCAGATTTTCCCTTCTTAGGTGCTTCAATAACACTGTGAGCATTTAGGCGCTAATTTATGTATAACTGTTGTTATTTTTTTGGAGGCAGTTCCGGAGAAGTGTCAATGGTACCAGAACTTTCATAAAGGCTTTTTTATTCCCGGATTGAATAAAACCTTATTACGCCGATTTTTTTTTTTGAAGGGAATGGAGAAAAAGTGAATCGCGTGAGAAGGTTGTTTTTTTTAAGTCTGTTTTTTGTCCTGATGCTGCCTGGTGCAGCTTATGGAGAACAGGTTTACCGTGTTCAGCCGGGAGAAAGTCTTTATCTTATTGCTCAGGATTACGGAATTTCATTGGATGAAATTATTGACATGAATAGTTATCTCCGTAATCCGGACTACCTGGTGGTAAATCAGCTTTTAATTGTTCCTGACGAGAAGGTACAACCGGAAATATATGTGGAGGAAGCAGCTGACAGTGAGTCTCAGGACGCCAAAGAGGAGGGGGGAGAGGGAATAAACAGCAAGTCTCAGGATGCCAGGGAGGAGCGGGTAGAGTTTACAAAGGGAGCCAGTACTGTCGAAGGCACTGTGAATTCTTCCGGAACTTCCGGTGTCGCCGACAGTGTGCCGAAAGCAGGCAGCGATGAAAGCACCACCAAAAAAGAGCCCCTAACTCTAGGTGAGCTTTTCAGAGAATACAGGGACACTGTATTTTTACAAGGAAGTTCCAAGAGTAACAAAATTGCTTTAACCTTTGATGACGGCCCAAGCGGCGTAACCTGTGATCAGGCTATGGACCTATTGCAAGAGTATAATATACCTGCTACATTTTTCCTGGTAGGGGAACAGGTTGTAAATCACCCTGAGGTAGTAGCCAGAATGGTTGAAGAGGGACATACAATAGGGAGCCACTCCTGGTCTCATAAGCAAATGGATAAAATGTCCCCGGAGCGTTTTGAAGGTGAAATCATTTATACGGAAGAAATAATCAATTATATAACAGGTAAAAGAGCAGCAATGGTGAGGCCGCCCTATGGGACAATCAACAGGGAAGGGTTGGAATACCTCCGGCAAAATGGATACAGTGTAGTAAACTGGTCCGTTGATTCTTTGGATTGGAAATACCCCGATGATGGGGATCAGGTGATAATCAATACTCTTAAGGATGTAAGGGGCGGGTGTATTATGCTTTTTCATACTCTCCAAGGCACCCAACCCAGCGAAATTATTTCCCAGGTCCTGCCGGAGATAATCTATACATTGCAGTCCCAGGGGTATGAATTTGTGACAGTTGATGAATTGCTGTCTATACCCCCTTATAAGGATGAACAGCCAAAAAATTCGTCTGGAAGCTGGACACTTACCCATTAAGGGCAAGTTAAGAAAAAAAGACTCGTGTTCAACCCCAGAGGTTTCGGGCACCCTATTTAGTATAAAGAGGATACTAGACGGTGGAAGAAGGCAATTTGGCTGCTGGGGTTGGTAATTCTTCATCCTGCCGCTGTGAGGACGGAAACTATGCAAAAAGTTGTCTTGGTCCATGGGTACATCAGAACTTCCGCTGATATGAAACCTATGCAGGATAAATTGGGAAAATTGGGCTACGATCCAATCCTGGTGGACCTGCCTCTAACCTTTCAGCCTTTAGATTACGGGGCTTCGATTTTGGAAGGGATTTTGAAAGGAATACTGCGGGATCTACCGGAAGTTGAAAAGATCCACCTTATAGGGCATAGTACCGGCGGATTGGTAATTCGCGGTGTGCTGGCCAATGGGGAAATCAGAGCAAGGGTTGGCAGGTGTGTGCTGGTTGCAACTCCCAATTACGGCAGTGAACTGGCTGACCTGGCCGCCAGGTTCAGTGACATCTTTGTGGACCTGTTTGGGACGCTGAAGTCTATTCAGAGTGAACAGGTTAAAGCACTGGAACCAATTGAATCCCTGGGTATTGAAATTGGTGCTATAGCGGGTAACAACAGTAACCTTGTCCTGGGGAGACTTCTCGAGGGGGAGAATGACGGACGGGTAACTGTAAAGTCCGTGAGAATTAACGGTTTAAAGGATTTTATTGTCCTTCCTTACGGGCACAAGGATATACATAAACAGGAACGAACGGTTCACCTGGTGGACAAGTTTCTAAGAACCGGCTCCTTCCATGATCTCCACTGAACTGCTGCAGCCAAGGCGCGAAGCCCCGGCTTTTACCAACTGCTTGGCGAATTCCAGGGTGCGGATTCCCCCGGAAGCCTTGATCTTTTTGGTATCTCCAAGAATACTTTTCAGTAATTTAACGTCTTCCACGGTTGCCCCGCCTTTTGTATAACCTGTTGAAGTCTTGATAAAATGAGCGTTGCTTTGCAGCACAATCTGGGCTGCAGCCCTTTTTTGTTCGCCGGATAGGAGGGCTGTTTCAATTATTACCTTTAAAACAACGTCTTCGGGA
>LFTO01000028.1 GCA_001513335.1 Clostridiales bacterium DTU086
GAGGGAAAAATACGGGGCATCAGCTATTGTCGCCGCCCAAACAGAGGTGCTGAGTGCAGGGGGGTAAAAAGATATAGAATAACGGCTGCCCCCGCCTTTGAAAATTAACGGTTAATTTCAATCACGTGGTATAAGCTAAGAAAAACAATTGGGACGGAGGCAGCTTATGCAAAAGTTATTGGAAGGGATCGAAAAATTTCGAAAAGAGGATTTTAAAGCGTACAGGGAGCTGTTCAAAGACTTAAAGAAAGGACAGGCCCCCCATACCCTGTTCATTTCCTGCTCGGATTCACGAATCGACTCTCATTTAATTACCGAAACCCTGCCGGGGGAACTCTTTGTCATCCGTAATATTGCAAACATGGTTCCTCCTTTCAGGGAAACCACCGAATATGTAGCTACCAGGTCTGCTATTGAATATGCAGTGATAGAATTAGGAGTGGAAAACATTATCGTCTGTGGGCATTCCCATTGTGGAGGTTGTGCGGCCTGTCTGGACCCCTCAAAGCTTCCGGAGGAGCTGGTTCATACAAAGAAGTGGCTGGAGCTGGCACATCCTGTCAGGGACAGGGTCCTAAAGGAAATTCCCGAAGAGGAACCCGAAACCCGGGCAAGGGTGATGGAACAGTCCAATGTGGTCCAACAGTTGAAACACCTTGTCACCTACCCCTACATACAGCAAAAGGTTGCTGAGGGAAAACTGGCCCTGGGTGGGTGGTACTATATTATTGAAACAGGGGAAATCTTTATCTATGACAAGGACGCTGGGGAGTTTGTGTTGCCCTAATGATGGCCTTTAGCAAAACTTCCCCCTTTAGATAATCCACTTGTGGCTAATATTCCACCTGCATGCAAAGTATAAAACAAGAGAGAAACCAAGCAGCGCCGCAGAGCACAA
>LFTO01000154.1:0-1383 GCA_001513335.1 Clostridiales bacterium DTU086
GCCAGCAATTCGTTTTCCAAAGCAACTTCCAGCTTTTCCCTTGTATCCATGATATATCACTACCGCCCCTTTCCCCTTTTGATTCTCTCACCTCCGGCGCCACAAAAAAACACCTTCTTACAGTAGTAGGATATTGCATTTCGAATAAAGGGTGACGAATTTGCACTTGGTTTGGGGATGTAATATTAACCAGTTTCCACCGCATAGATTTATATGGTTAGAGGAACAAAACTGAACGTGGGGTGAATTTTTGAATGCCTGAAATCCTCGTTAACGTTACTCTAAGAAAGCTTTATTTCTATAAAGACAAAGCCCGTTTTTCAGAGTACCCGGTAGCCGTTGGAAAGCCCTCCACTCCCACTCCCACAGGCACCTGGAATATTACAGGAAAGATTGTCAACCCGGGAGGTATTCTCGGCAGCCGGTGGATGCAGTTGAGCATACCTGCACCTGATGGTGTTTACGGAATCCACGGCACAAGCCAACCCTCTTCTATTGGGAAAGCAGTGTCCCTTGGGTGCATCAGAATGTATAACCACCACATTGAAGAAATTTTCCCCTTAACTCCTATAGGCACCAAGGTGGAAATAGTGAAAGCTCTGGGAGAGTACAGCTATAAACAAGATAATAAAGGACAAATAGGTTACACCGTTAAACAGGGAGATACCCTGTGGGGAATTGCCAGGCGGTTCGGAGTAAACCTGGAGACGCTAATCGAGGTCAATAACATTAGAAACCCTGATATTCTGGAGCCGGGTATGCACCTGATAATCCCTGCCAAAAGCGGGTAAAGCTGAATTTTTTTGTGCACTGAACTATTGGAAATTTATGGTATAAAAGGAGCTGCTTTTTTAAGCAGCTCTTTTTTTGAAAAAAATTTAAATTTTTTGACTGGTATGTGACATATGTCACAGAACCCGCCTCCAATACATGGTAGACTGCCTACAAGAACATAATAATAAAGCAAAGGAGGTGCAGCTGATGACTGTTCTGGCTCCAAAATGTATCAGTGAATTAAAAATGTTGGATGCCGAGATGGGTAAAGTAGCAGCAGCTTTCTGGAAACATGTATGGAACAACCCCAACCACACCATACCGAAACAATACAAGTATCTTATGGCTTTCTGCGCAGCTATAGGTAGCAATCGGGACCACCAGGCGGCCCGTGAACTCATAAAGGCCTACGGCGAAGGAGCAACCCTGGCGGAGATTTCAGAAGCCATAGAGATGATGGTCTGGAATACGGGAATTCCCCATTTTACCTGCGAAACGGAGAACTCACAGGTCATGAAAGTCTATAACAAGATAAAGGCAGACACTGAACAAGGAGTTTCCCCTCAAGATACGATTTCATATGTCAAATCAAAAATTATCCACGGTCAA
>LFTO01000154.1:1473-2413 GCA_001513335.1 Clostridiales bacterium DTU086
ACTTTTATGAAAATATCAAACTAATTTACAAAAAAGGAGGAAGACAGATGGGAATGTTTTGTTATCAGTGTGAACAGACCTCCAAAGGCGAAGGCTGTACTGTAGCCGGTGTATGCGGCAAGGGACAAGACGTGGCTGCGCTCCAGGACCTGCTGGTATTTCAAATCAAAGGGATAAGCCGTTACGCTGATGAAGCAAGAAAAATGGACATTGATACCGGGGAAGCAGATAAATTTGTGATTGAAGCCCTTTTCACCACAGTAACAAACGTAAACTTCGACCCGGAAAGAGTTGCTCAGCAGATTCAAAAAGGGGCTGAAGTAAAAGCCCGCCTCAAAGCTGCTTATATGGAAAAGGGCGGGGCAGAAATTGAAGACCCTGCAGCAAAGTGGGAACCCTCCGGGGACATAGACGATTTAATTGCCATGGGAGAAAAAGTGGGAATCCAAAGCGACACCTTCGCGAAGGAATCGGAAGACACCCGTTCCTTGAAAGAATTAATTACTTATGGTTTGAAAGGTATGGCCGCCTACGTGGACCATGCGCAGATCCTTGGCTATAAAGACGATGAAATCTATACTTTCACTCATGAAGCCCTGGCAGCACTGACAAAAGAACAGAGCGAGGACGACCTGGTGGCCCTCACACTGAAAGTAGGGGAAGTAAACCTGAAAGCGATGGAACTACTGGACCGGGCTCACAACGAAACCTTTGGCAGTCCTGAACCTTCCCCTGTATACCTGGGCGTAAAGAAAGGCCCGGCAATTCTGGTCAGCGGTCACGACCTGATTGACCTGTATAAGCTCCTTGAGCAGACAGAAGGCAAAGGAATCAATGTTTATACACACGGTGAAATGCTGCCCGCTCATGGTTATCCAAAACTAAAGAAATTTGACCACCTGGTAGGGAACTATGGGACTGCATGGCAAAACCAGCAGAA
>LFTO01000154.1:2622-22550 GCA_001513335.1 Clostridiales bacterium DTU086
GAAAAAGCCCTTGAGATGGGTGGATTCCCCGAAGATAAAGAGGGAAAAACAATCCAAACCGGATTTGCCCATAAAGCCGTACTGGGAGTAGCAGACAAGGTCATTGAAGCTGTTAAGAAGGGTGATATCCGCCACTTCTTCCTAATCGGCGGCTGCGATGGCATTAAATCAGAACGCAGCTACTATACGGAACTGGCCAAAGCTATACCTGATGACTGCGTAATCCTTACACTGGCCTGCGGCAAGTACCGCTTCAATCACCTGGACTTTGGAACAATTGGTGAACTGCCTCGCCTGATGGACGTAGGACAGTGCAACGACGCCTATTCAGCTGTACAAATCGCCCTAGCCCTGGCAAAGGCCTTTGACTGTGATGTAAATGACCTGCCGCTTTCACTGATACTGTCCTGGTATGAACAAAAAGCAGTGTGCATCCTACTGTCTCTGCTGTACCTGGGTATCAAGGATATTCGTTTAGGTCCCTCTCTGCCGGCATTTGTCTCACCCAACGTGCTGGAGGTGCTGGTAGAAAACTTTGACATCAAGCCAATTTCAACTGTAGAAGAAGACCTGAAAGCTATCCTGGGCTAATAAACTTGCACAGGAAAGCTGGGGCAGCCAAAAAGCTGCCCCAGCTTCTTTCTAACAGAAATGGTAAAACACATGCGGGCTTTTGCCCACAACTGTACATGAGAATCCTGAAAGTCCGCATGTGTTGCGCAGCGGGACTTGTTTCGCGCTAGCCTTACACGGCTTCCGCCGGGGTAACGGCGTGCGAGCTTGTCCGTAGCGGAGCAATACATGCGGCCTTTTGTAAATAATAGGTAGCTGTCCCAGGGTAAAAGAAGAGAGGGAAACCGGTGTTTAGGACCGGCTGCCCTCTTTTTGATGGCGTTTGAAGATCAGGAAAAGGGAAACAATTATGACAAGGGCGCTGACCAATTGAGCCACCCTGAACGGTCCCAGCATCAGGCTGTCTGTCCTTAACCCCTCGATCAAAAACCTGCCCGAGGAGTACAGCGCCAGGTAACTCAAGAAAATGTCCCCGGTTTTAATTATTTCCTTTCTCCGCAGGAATATCAAAAACAAAAAAACGGAAAAATCCCACACAGACTCATATAAAAAAGTGGGGTGGTAATACTGACCTTTAATCAGCATGCCCTCCTGAATGAATTCAGGGAACCTGCTTATAAAATCAAAGCTTACAGGCCCCCCGTGGGCTTCCTGATTAAAAAAGTTGCCCCAACGTCCCACTGCCTGCCCCAAAGCTATGCTGGGGGCAAAGAGGTCCGCCATTTCCCAGAATTTCAACTTATATTTCCGCACATAGAAATACCCTGCGGCAACCCCTGCAATCAGCCCCCCGTGGATAGCCAAACCGCCGTGCCAGGTAGCCAAAATTTCCCCGGGGTTACTCAGGTAATAATTCAAGTTCCCGCTGAAGATAACAAAATAAAGACGGGCTCCGATTATAGCCGCGGGTATCACAATAATAGTCAAATTGAGTATATGGTCAGGATTAATGCCCTGACGTTTGCACTCCCTGTGGGCAACTATGACACCTAAAGCAATTGCCGAACTAATTAGAATTCCGTACCAGCGAATAGGCAAATTCCCTATGTGAAATGCAACAGGATCCATATCCAAGACCTTCTTTATCTACTAATACTGCCAATATTATGCCCTCAAGGTATCTTTAAAGTCAATTTGTCCAATTTTTTTTCGCATTACCTGTACTACTAAATCGTCCAGTTCCAGGCTCTTCCTGTAAACCTCTTCATCTCGAATAGTCTTTTTTGTCGCCACCAATCTTTCCAGTTCTTCTTGTTTTATCTTGATTTCTTCCCACAAATTAAGTTCCAAAAAACTGCCCACCTTTCCCCAAGTTGACACGTAATACTTCGACAATCTTTTGAATTTGCCTGCTAAAAATAACCAAAATTTAACTGTTATTTTCCCTTAACTGTATCAATTGTCGAATAGAAAGTTAAGGCCCCTGCGTTGTCACGCAGGGGCCGAAGGGACTTTAGGATTATCCTTTGGGTTTATCGATGGCACAAACCCTTATCTGCTGTCCGATGCGTAAGTTGTTGGGATCTATTCCGGGATTGAGTTCCAAAATAGCCTCTACGGTGGTATTGTACCTGCGGGCAATTCTAAAGAGAGTATCTCCCTTTTGGATCATTACTATCCTGATATTGGCTTCGGGACATACTTCTTTATCTTCGTCCGGTTCTTCAACTTTTTCACAGATTACATCTACCACTACATCCAGCTGCAGAGTTTCTGTTACCTTGGCAAAGACTTGGAGCACCACGGTCTGGTCAATAGGAAAGTCTTCAGTGTCAAATTCATCGTCCTTGAAAGCGCCGCAAATCCACTTGGGATAATCGGGCAGGTGATGGTCAACAAATTCAACTTTAACATCAACATCCAGTGTCTGGCCTTTGCCCTCACGGGCTCCCGGTACGTCTACAAAAGTAGTGAATTTTTCCTTGATGCTCTTTTCAAATACAGCATCGTCACATTCGTCAACATAGAATATCTGCTTGCAGAGAACGCCTTCGACAATGACTTTATCATCCAGGATCTTGGAGTCCTTACGGTTAATTTTTACATCGGTAACAGTTTCCAGTATCTTCTTAACCGGCCTGTCAATAAAGATGTCGTCTTTTAGGTTGACCTGTCTTTCGTTTTCTCCGACTACTCCCTGGACCCTCAGCAGTTCCCTTTCGACTTCAATCCCTTCACCGATTACGTCGACAACAACCTCAATCTGCAGCGGCTCTGTCACCTTAACGAATACAGAAAGGATTGCTGTCTGTCTTCCTGACTTAAAGCCGTCCCGCTCATTGCCGTTGCGCAGGTCAATTTCCACATGTTCAACTTTAACGTCAACATCTACATCGTCATCTTCCTGTGCCCCCGGAACATGTACAGAAACCGTGAAGGGCTCATCTACACTCATCTCGAAGACCCGGTTGGAGTCAGCCTCGACAAAAATAATCTGCTTATGGAGGACACCTTCAACCAGTACTTTATCGGGTATGACCTCAGTTTCAATATCCTTGACATCAGTGATAACTTCTTTTACTTTCTTGGCGCGCTTTCCGCGAGGGAAGTCAATATCAGCGAGGATTTCCGTCTGTTTTTCTTCTTCTCCGACTACACTCTCAACCTTCAGCAGTTCCTTAACAACGTCTATATCCCGGTCGGACTCAACATCAGTAATAATTTCAAGCTGAACAACTTCAAATACTTTTACAAATATCTCCAGAACGACGGTTTGACGGAACTCATCTCTTACATCGTCTCTGCCCCGTTCCATGTGCTTGGAACTGTGGTCCGGATCCTTGCAGTCTTTGTCCTTGTCATCGCAATCATCATCGTCATGGTCATGGTAATGATGGTGATCATCGTCTTTATGTTTGAATTTATGTTTTTTCTTTTCATGATCCACAAATTCAACCCTTACATCAACATCGGCATCATGATCTTCCCTGGCACCAGGAACATCAACAAACTCGGTGAATTCTTCTTCGATGGTTTTTTCATATACTTCACCTTTTTTGTAATGCACGCCCTTTACTTTTCTGTCTTCTCCTGCAACAAAAAACACCTGTTTATGAATTGTGCCGGTAACAATAACCTTGTCTGGTATTATTTCAAATTCAACGTCTTCTACTTCAGCGTCAACTTCCCAGATTTTCTTGACCTCTACAGGAAATTCAATATCATTTCTTACTTCCACCTGTTTAACGTTTTCCCCGACAACGTTCTCAACCTTTAGCAGCCTTTTTTCCAAGTCAACACATTCATCGTGATAACCATTTCCCATACTTTATAAACACCCCCTCTTTAATTTAAGGATTCAAGTGAAAATTTGTGGGAGACTCTTAAAGTAATGCATCTTCCCAATCGACACCAATATATTCTATGAGCCATCCTTGCTTTTGTGAATACAGCTGGCCTATTACCAATATATTCCGAAATAATCAAAGGGTTACATTAAGCATTTTCTGGACAGTGCTAAACTTATTAAAAAGGGTCATATTATCTGAACCGGCAAACAGCAGTCCAACAACCTGGTTGTTCTCATTCAATACTACGGAACCGCTGTCCCCCGGACGGGAAACCATATCAGCCATTATCTGATCAGTGAAAACAGCCTCACCACCGTTACCCATATCCACCCTAATTGTCACATCGGTAGTACGCACTTTACCTTCCGTCAAACCCGAAGTTCTCCCGCTTTTCCTAACTGTTTGCCCCAATTGGGCTTCACCGACACCGGTGATCTTACCCAGTTCTAACACGGAATCAACTATCAGGTCATCTTTCAAGGGCTCGGCAACTGCTGCATCCACGACGTTTTCTGTCAGGGTCTCTCTCTGAAAATTCAACCGGTAACCTCCCAAAAACCTGAGGAACCAGGATGCCGCCAAGGACACCTTCTGCGCAATCGGGCACTGGCTTTCTTCAAGAACTGGGTTAATCGGTACAAACTTCAGCAGACTCCCAATTACATCTGTTCCCGGCTTTCCGTTATCGTACACACCAGGTTGAAGTACGGGATCGCCTGCCTTAGCCCTTTTATCTCTTCCGTTGGTTGCATTTGCCAGCACATGGTTGTTCGACAAAATCAACAACTTGCCTGTAGACTTGTCTCTCACCACTGCTCCAAAGGTACCTGCCGTTACTTGAATGTGACCGATACTTACCCCCGGAGGAACAGGTCTGACCCGTTCAGTCCTTCCTAAAAAACGAAATTTCCCTGTTTCAATAACGTCAGTATCCACGCCGTCCAAAAAAGGCGGAACAACATGTCTCCGCTTGAGCTTATCTGAGGGAGACTTCTTTTCTACAATAACGACAATAGACTTCCTTTCAGTTACCTCACCTCTGACACTTTTATACCCCAAGCCGACACCAATCACGTTATCCAAAGATAATAATTGCTTTTTTCGTGACCTTAGAACACTCCTTATAACGTCCATATAAAAACCCCCTCATATATTCCCTGGATCAATATATGAGAGGGCTAAAGGAATTGGTTACCAAAAAAGGGAAACAAAAAAACTACCGGATTATTTTGTCCGGCAGTTTAACTAATCGTTTCTTCACATTTACTTCCTGAATCATCATCACAGATGCTTAGTTCAACAGTCTCCGTCAAGATATCCGTATAACTGAAGGAAACTCTACGCACAACACTCTTTTTCTCATCAAGCTTGACCACAAAAATATGGGGATACGTTTTCTCCAATATGCCAACCTGTTCGACAATTTTCTTGCGCCCACGGTTAGCACGAAGTCTGATTTTTTTACCGACACAATCATCCAAATCTCTTTTTATCTCAGCTAAAACATTTTTTTGGGGCAAAAAACCACCTTCTTTCCCTAACATAAAGCATTATACCGTAATTTTTCAGAATTGTCAAGGAATACGGCCCCCTTACATCCTAATAAGGTGATTTTGGGTACCCCATTCTGAAACGTCCGTGGGTTTCTATGCCCCCAATACCGTCTTCTCCTGTAATTGTATTTTCAATAATGTCTTTTAAGGATACCAATTCAGTAAATGAGGTATAGGCAATTTTTTCGACAAGAAATACCGGGTCAAAAGCATGAATTAATACCCTCTGAGGCGAACTGGCAAAGTTTGCACCGGCCTCCAGCAGGGATTCGTAATGGGACTGGCAGGCTCCTGCAAATATCACCAGGCCATTTCTGCTGGGGTCAAGCTTTCTTGCCGTCCGAACAGCCTCGGCAAAATACTTGGAATTGTGGTAATTATCAACCCGGGAAAAGTCCTGTGTTCCTTTTACAAAGCCGTCGTGCCCTGTAAGGACCAAAATATCCGCCGTGTATTCAGCAAGAATTTTTTCAATGGCCTGGGGCTGCTCCTTTTCCGGCACATGGAATCCCCTGGCAGGTACCTCCATTTGGATATAGCTTCGCATACATTTCTCCAGGTAGTCTTTGTCTCCGTCAAGGTGAAGCACCCTTCCGGGAACCTCAAAAAAATCGCCATGGTGGTCGTCATTTTCTTCCTCTAAAGCTTCCGTTCCATGAAAATTTTTGGTTTTTCGCATTATCTCCCTGTTCATCAAAATCCTGCGCATACACTGATTGTTCTTTTCAATCATCCTGAGCCTGAATTGAAAAATAGTGTCAGGGTTTTGTAATTCCAGATCCTCCATAGGGGCATCCGCTATCAGTCTTACATCCAATCCCTTGAGTTTCGCTCTGGTCTCCCCTTTATGCTCATAAATATCATTGATTTTGAAAAGCACGTCACAGCCGTACGACTTTCGGCCAACTATATCGCCAATTTTTATTTTTTTCATTATTTCCCTCCCCCATTGTTTTTGCTATTCCATTTTATGAAACTGGAGTATGTTTGTGCTTACTTAAGAAAAGACTCACACACCGGAACACACTAGCCTCCACCTGTTCATAGAATGGAATGACAGGTACAAGAGAATTAAAAATTGCGCAGGAGAAAACTGATGGTAACAGGAGTGGTAATTCCCGCCAAAAATGAATCCGGAAGAATTGGAAAGGTCTTAACCAATATCAAATGCTGGTCACCGGACATAATTGTCGTGGTCGCTAACGGCTGTGAGGATAAAACTGTCGAAGAAGCTATTGTCACCGGCCCTCCCAATACCCATATAATTGAATTTACTGAACCCCTGGGAATAGATGTGCCAAGGGCGGTAGGAGCACGATATGCCTATGAATTCGGTGCAGACATAATTGTATTTATTGACGGGGATATGTCCGGGCACATTACCCCCATAATACTTCAGCTGTTGGAAGGTATCAAAAAAGGTTCCGATATTGCCCTGGTAAACTGTTACCCATATATCACTCAGCGGCTTCCTTTAACGCAAACAATGCTCTATTTTCGTAAGCTTCTCAACCAGGAGTTGGGCTTGTTAAATGATCTGGGAGTAGCATCTCCATGCCACGGCCCCCACGCGGTGTCGCGGAAGCTGCTCTCGCAAATAGGTTTTACTCCTTTGGCAGTTCCCCCGTTGGAACTGGCTATGGCAAGAATCCGCGGCTGCACAATCAGAGTCCATGCAGCAATTCCCCACATTTACCTAAAATCCCAGATTAGGTCTAACTCTCATCCTAAACGCGTAACGGAAACTATTATCGGTGACTGTATAGAAGCTATCAGATACTGTAGGGGAGAGGATAGGAACAGAGTGTGGGAAGGGGTAGAGTACGATGGCTACAACTCCCAGAGACGGTGGGACTTGCTTCAAACAGCTATAACAAACCTGAGCAGTCTCAAGGCTATTACCCCGGAAGATGGATTTAATTAACTCTGATGGATGCCTTTCTCTAATGAAATACCATGACCCCTTCCTTTATAATTTCCATATCAGGTTAAAGGAGGAGGTTCAGGATGAGAAAAACAATAATCGCATTTCTGGCAGCACTTGCTGTTGCATTGACATCCAGCGCCACAGCAAGTGCGGCAAGTACTTACGTTGTCCAACCAGGAGACTCACTATTTTTCATAGCCCAGAGATATAACATTAGTCTAAACACCCTTCAAGCTGCCAACGCACTACATAATACAACTATATACCCCGGACAGGTTCTGACAATACCAGGAGGCTCAAACTCTTATTATACAGTTCAGCCTGGAGATACTCTCTTTATAATAGCTCAAAAATATGGAATCAATTATTCACAGCTGCAGCAGGCCAATAATTTGTCCACTTCACAGATTTACCCCGGCCAAAGGTTGGTTATTCCAACTGCATCAGGTGGAGGGACAAGCAGTTATACAAATTACAGGGTACAGAATGGAGATACTCTGTATCTGATTAGCCAGCGTTATGGAGTCAGTATCGCCCAGATACAATCCTTGAACGGTTTAAGCGGCACTACCATTTACCCAGGCCAGAACCTAAAAATCCCAACATCCAGGTCCGGTGAGGTCGCTTCCCGGGGAGGATTTTCCTGGCGGGACATGGACCTGCTGGCCAAAATAGTAAACGGCGAAGCGAGAGGAGAGCCATACCTTGGACAAGTTGCGGTAGCAGCGGTTGTTCTTAACAGGCTTAGGAGTCCAGCTTTCCCCAACACTATTGCAGGCGTTATTTACCAGCCCGGGGCTTTCACCGCTGTCAGTGACGGTCAAATTAATGCTCCTTTAACTTCATCGGCAGTACAGGCAGCAAGAGCAGCAGTTAATGGCTGGGACCCCACTTACGGTGCACTTTATTATTGGAACCCGGTTACTGCAACGAATAAATGGGTTTGGAGCCGGCCAATCATTCTCCGGATCGGCAATCACGTTTTTGCAAAATAAATGATAGTTGTCAAACTACTCCCAATACAAAACAAAATCCAAAAGAAATAGGCTTCATTTTTCGAAGCCTATTTCTTTTGCTCCTTTTCCTTCTTCATTTCTTCGCGCATTTTGCTGGCAGCTTTTAAAAACAAGGGATACATATAATCGCGGGTAATCTTATCTTCAGACATTGAATAACCCCCTGAACCGGCCTTTGTTACTATCTTTGCCAACAGGGGGTCAATAATATACTACTTAGTGTGCTTATCCGCAACTTTTGAAGCACCGCAGGACCAGGGTTTTATCCTGGCGTCAAATCCACTGCCCACAACCATTCCCACAATTTCTCTGATAAGCTCTTTTGTTTGACCGTTAGGGCCGATATCCAGGTGGATCTCCAGGTTAAGGTCCGAGTGCCCGTTTTCGGACAGTTTACTGGCAACCTTACTTGCACAATCGAGGCTCATAGCTGTTTCAAAAAATATTTTCTGCCTCAGGCTGGTAATTTTCCTCTGTCTCGTCTTTCTATAATAATATCTTCCGCCCTTGCCAATTTGGTGGACGATTATTGCAGTAACAAAACACGTCTCATCTTTGGCATGAGAATCAGTGCCAATAATGACATTGTAATTGGCGTCAGGGTCACTCTCAACATAAGAAATTAAGTCCTTAAAAACTTGGTCCAGAGTCATTTTGCCTTTTGTAGGACTGACGAACATCATGCAGTGTCACCTTCTCTTGTTTTAACTCACTCCTCCCCTTCTTCTAAAACCTCGTACATTGAATTAGCCACAGCAGCAAAATCTTCAATACTCAAAGTCTCCCCTCTTGAGGAAGGCTCAATTTCCGACATTGTCAATATCCGGGAAAATGTTCCTTTGGACACCTCTGGAAT
Organism: Clostridiales bacterium DTU086; assembly: GCA_001513335.1. Classification (GTDB taxonomy): domain Bacteria; phylum Bacillota; class DTU086; order DTU086; family DTU086; genus DTU086. The sequence goes on from LFTO01000154.1 coordinate 11,838, forward strand.
CCCGTTGCTCAAAGCATTCAAAACTGTTTTCCTCCGCTGGTTAAAAGCAGCCCGAACAATCAAAAAAAATAACTCAGGATCCTTTAAATCTACAGGGGGACGTTTCCTGATATTCAGCTCCAGCACCATAGACTCTACTTCCGGCTGGGGAAAAAATAGTTTTCTGGATACTTTCATAATGATTTTAGGTTCGCAGTAATACTGGCTGGCAACAGACAGGGCACCGTAAACTTTACTTCCCGGGGAAGCACTTATCCTTTCCGCAACCTCCTTCTGGACCATTGCAGTGATACTGGATGCCCTTTTGGCAGTCTCAAAAATATGAAATAAAATAGGAGTTGTCACATAATAAGGCAGGTTCCCCACAACCCTGTACTCTTTTCCCCTGCAGCAGGCGGGAAAATTCACTTCCGCCAGGTGGTCGATGTTGAAGTCGAGAATATCACCTTCAACAACAGTCAGGTTATCAGCATCTTTTAATTCCTCCCGGAGCACTTTTACAAGGAGGCGGTCTATTTCCACGGCTGCTACATGCCGGGCCCTTTGGGCCAGCATTTGTGTAAGGGAGCCTATTCCCGGCCCTATTTCTACAACGCAATCCCCCTCACTGCAGGCACTTTCTACTATCCTGAAAGCGGCAGCAGGGTCAACCAAAAAATTCTGGCCCCTGTGCTTACTTAGAACTATTTCATATTTTTTTAAAATCTCACGAGTCTTTGTCGGGGTCGATATTTTGTCCATAAATTCGCAATTTTCTCCTAATATTTATATTATACTACGTCCACCGTTTTCCTACAATTCCATTGGCTCATCAATTTCCGGCAGGATTGTCCCACCTAACTTTCCCTAATGCCCCTGGGTGACTTACCAAGGCATTTCAATCACCATTTTTATTTTATGGAAGCCGGCAGGTACCCCCGGCACCCTCAATTGCCCACGGAGCTGCAAAAAAAGGTTACTGTATATTTATATCTACAGTACCCTTTATTTAACCGCGCTTTTAATATTCTAACAAAATAATTTCAGCATAGTCCTCTCTACATAAGTTTTGCTTAGGCAATTTGTAGATAAAAAGAAGCTTATTAATGTTTTCAATCAGAGGAATAGTCGACCACTAACCGCCCCTCCCGAAAGACCATGACTACATTTCTAATTGCCAGGATATTCCGGGTCTGCAGCACTGCTTTCCTTTAAAAGGTGATACACAAATTCTGAGCATAAGAATCTGTAATCGCTGCATGCCGGCTTGTTTAACAGACTGTGCAGAATTCCCCGATAGTTATATTTATAGAGGTGGCTGTTGACAATAAATGCCCGGGGGTACAAAAGTAAGGGGCCGGTTCTCATCGGCCCTTTCAAGTACAACTGTTCAGTTTAGAAAATAAACATTTACCATTCTCCGCCCCCATCTTCGGGCAGCAGCCTCAGATTCTAAGAATACATCTATTTTGTTCCCCACTATTGCACTTCCTACATCCCGTGCAACCCCATATCCATAGCCATCAACATAAAGCCTTGTTCCAAGAGGGATTACTCTTGGATCTACCGCAATGGTGCCGGGCCCTGGCTTGGTACCGGAATATGTATTCCTGCCGGTATAGGTATAGGCACTGGCTTCCACTCTCAACACCCGGTCAAAAGTAAAGTCCCTGCCCCCCCTGGAGGCAACCTGCAGAGTTCCTTCTGCAACTACCTTTGCTTGCGGCTCCTGGTGAATAAATTTTTTCAACAGTTTGCGTTCTTTCTCTTTTCCGTCCACAAAGGTCACACGGTAGATATTTCTTTCTATTCCATTTTTCCCTTCCTGCCTGACACGCTGAGTACCCTTATAAAGAGTTCTGTCTTTTTCTCTAATTGTTTTATAAGGAATTTTCTTGTCCTCAACAACTTCCTTAAAGGATACCCTCTGAATTCTTATTTCAGTCTCACCGTCAACTACAGCATCAAGTCCGGGCTTTACAATATCCTGTTCGGCTACCTCTATTTTTGCTTCCTGCAGGATTTCTTTTACTTTCTTTTTTTGTGTCTCTATAGTCTCCTTCCTGCCGTCAGCGGCAACCGTAACAGTAAATGCCCGCAAAATCCGGACGGTACACCCTTCCTTTAATGGAGCATCCGTCCCCGGTTCAACAGCGTCATGAGGTCCAAGGTGTATCTCCTGCTGCTTTAATAGGTCATCCACATTATGGGCAAAAGTTGAAACTGTAATTTTGTCATCGCCGTCAGCAATCGTAACTTCTTTGTGCATTACGGCATAGCTACTACAGGCAAAAACTAGGACCAGTGCTGCCAATACCAGTTTGAAAGTTGGTGAGCGGAACAATCGACCACCTTCTTTCTCTGAGGCTGGCATGTTAGGATAATTTCTCCAAAAAGCCTGAATCTCCTTTAATTAATTTTCCTCAAAATCTGCACTTTTACTGCCTTTTTCCCCCATTTTAGGGCACTTTTCCTGCTTTCCAAAAACACATCCACCCTGTTTCCCTTTATAGCCCCGCCGGTATCAGATGCCACCGCAAAGCCATACCCCTCAATGTAAAGGGGAGTTCCCAGGGGAATCATCCGGGGATCAACTGCCACCGTACCATAAACTGGCCAGGTACCCGTTGCCGTTCGGTTGCCCGTATGGGTATATGCAGTAGCCAGCATCGTAAGCTCCTTAACGGGTCGGTAGGTGCTGCCCCCTCTTGATAAAGTGGCAGTGGAATACTTTACTAACTGACTTACAGGCTGTCTTACCGTCTTGGAAGCCACTACCTTTCTTTCAATTTCCTTGCCGTTTTCCACGACCACCCTAATGGTTCTTTCCATTAACCCATTTTCCCCTTTCCGTATAATTTTGTTTTTGAAAGGCAGAAGACTGTCATCAGGTTCCCGCTTTACGGAAAAGGCAATTTCCTCTGTTTCTTTAATCAGAATCACACTGCGCCGGGTAATATGAATTGAGGGTATTTCCCCGGCTTTGGGATTTAAGTTGGCCTCAACTTCATCATCTTTACCTAAAGTAATACCCAGGGCCGATAGGATTGCAGGTACTGAACGCATTGTCATAAAGGTTTCCTTTTTTTCTGTCCCGTCGTAAATTTCCACCTTTTGTTTTCTGGCAACAACGATAACAGAGTTATCGTATACTTTACTTGTTTCAGAGGGCCTTACCTCATCTTCAGGTCCAACCTTAATACCTGTTTCACCCAATACTTCTTCAACAGTGCTGCTGTGCACCACAATACTGAGAGGCTTCCCGTCCACAATTAAAGTAACGTTTTTGGCAGAAAAAACAAACCAGCCAACCAGGAGGACAGCGGCAGCCGTTATCATACCTATTAACAACATCTTATTCGACAGGAGGTTAATGATTTTACGATTGTCCAAACCCATCACCCGTACATGCTTATGCAGGGTTATCCACATTTATGACCGGGATTGGACATAAGGGGGGAAGCAGGCGAAAGAAAATCCCCCCTTCGGGGGACGGCCTGAAAAAAAAAAGGACAACCACACCGGCTGCCCTCCTGAGAAAAAATTATATTTTGAAAAGCTTAATAGCATTGTAGGTGGTCCAGTAAGCGACCTCTTCCACAGATACCTTTTTCAGCCCTGCCACACACTCCGCCACAAGGCGAACATTGCCCGGCTCATTTCTTTTTCCCCGCCTGGGCTCCGGACTCAAAAACGGACTATCCGTTTCCAGCAAGAGACTGTCCAAAGGAATTCTCCGGGCAACGTCCTGTACATCTTTCGCATTTTTGAAAGTAACGGTTCCTCCCACGGCAATCAAGAGGTTGTTATCCAGGCATTTTTTAGCCATAGCCCAGTCTCCCGAAAAACAGTGCATGATACCTCCTGTATCCCGGACGTTTTCTTCTTGAATGATTTGGAGCACATCTTTGTGGGCATCACGATTATGGATAATAACGGGCAGCCCTAACTCCCTGGCCAGGGCAATCTGCCTGCGAAAGGCATTTTTCTGTTTCTCCCTGGGTGTTAGGTCCCTGTAATAGTCCAAACCGATCTCCCCCAGGGCAACAACCTTTTCGTCTGCTGCCAACAAATGCAGTGCCCGCAAGTGCCGTTCATCAAAGCCATCCACATCATGAGGGTGAACCCCCACGCTGGCATAAATACCACTATTATTCCGTGCCATGGATACACTTTTACGAGAAGTGTCTATATCGATCCCAACATTAACAACGTATACCACCTGGTTTTCCCTGCAGCGGTACAGCACTTCCTCGAAGTCCTCTGCATAGTCGGGAAAATCCAGGTGTGCATGGGTATCAAATAGTTCCATTTATTTCACCCTGGTCCCCACAGGTATATCTTTATCTACGGTAAGGATTCCCAAATTATCATCACCGGAGGCAGCCAGTATCATCCCTTCAGAAAGGATACCTCTTAGTTTGGCCGGCTTTAGGTTAGCCACCATTACTACTTTTTTCCCTATTAAGGCTTCAGGAGCATAGTACCGGGCAATCCCGGCTACAACAGTCCTCTTCTCTGCCCCCAGGTCCAGCTCCAGCTTAATCAGTTTGTCAGCACCCGCAACCTTTTCTGCCGAAAGGACCTGGGCAACCCTGAGGTCAGCCTTGAAGAAATCATCAATACTGATTTGGTCCTCCAGTTCTAAAGGTGCCGGTTGTTTAGCAGCGTCTTCTGCTGCCTGTTTCTGCATCATTTCATTGTAAGCCTGGGACAGCTCCTTCCCTGTTTCTTCGGGGTCATCCTTGATTTCTATACGGGGGAAAATCGGTTCTCCCCTATTGATAGTGACACCTGAGGGAAGACCGCCCCATTTATGTGTACTGTCCCAGAGATGGGCATCAGGATTGCCCGTTATGCCAAGCTGATCCCAGACTTTTTTGGGGAGTCCCGGCATAAAAGGAGAACACAGCACTGTACAAATTCTCAAGGCTTCCGCCATAGTATAAAGCACTGTAGCCAACCGGTCTTTTTTCCCTTCATCTTTTGCCAGTGCCCAGGGAGATGTGTTTTCAATATACTTATTTGTGGCGTTAACCAGTTTAAATATTTCAGCCGCCGCACTGCTCAACTCAAACTTATCCATCAGGGATTCAAAGTTCTTAACTGTTGTTTCAGCCAGGCTGATCAACTCCTTATCTTCAGGAGCATAACCGGCGGGAGCGGGGATAACACCGCCATAAAACTTGTTGATCATGGCAGTGGTACGTGACAGCAGATTGCCGAAGTCATTGGCTAGGTCAGTGTTTATCCGGTCTATCAGAGAGTCTTCCGAATAATGGGCATCCAAACCGGTAGCCACTTCACGCACCAGGTAGTACCTTACTGCATCTACCCCGTATTTATCTATGAGCACCAGAGGGTCAACTACGTTGCCTTTAGACTTGGACATCTTTCCTTCAGCAAGCATCAACCAACCATGACCGAATATCTGCTTTGGAAGTTCAATTTCTGCTGCCAGGAGAATTGCCGGCCAGATTACCGTGTGGAAACGCACAATATCCTTTCCAACAAGGTGCATATCCGCAGGCCAGTACTTTTTAAACTTTTCATCATTGTCGGTACCGTAGCCTAAAGCGGATATATAGTTAGTCAGGGCATCAAACCACACATAAACCACGTGCTTTTTGTCAAAGGTAACCGGTATCCCCCAATCAAAAGTAGTCCGGGAGATGCACAAATCCTCTAAACCGCTCTTAATAAAGCTCACCATTTCGTTGCGCCGTGAAACCGGCTGGATAAAGTCAGGGTGACTCTCAATATGATCGAGAATTTTCTGGGCATACTTGCTCATCTTGAAAAAATAGCTCTCTTCCTTTACAAGCTCTACAGGACGTTCGCAATCGGGGCAGCAGCCATCCTTCACCTGCCGCTCCGTCCAAAAAGCCTCACAGGGGGTGCAGTAGAGCCCTTCATATTCAGCCTTGTAAATGTCACCTTTTTCATAAATCCGCTCCAGTATCTGCTGGACTACCTTTACGTGGCGCTCATCAGTAGTGCGGATAAAATCATCGTTGGAAATCTGGAGCTTCTCCCACAGGTTGATAAAACCGTCAACGATACCATCAACAAATTCCTGGGGCGGTTTACCGGCAGCCTTCGCCCTTCTCTCTATTTTCTGGCCGTGCTCATCTGACCCTGTAAGAAACCATACATCATACCCCCGCAGCCTCTTATATCTTGCCATACTGTCAGCAGCCACAGTGCAGTAGGCATGTCCAATATGCAAATTATCGCTGGGATAGTAAATTGGCGTAGTAATGTAATAAGTCTTTTTTTCGTTCCTTTCCATCAACGGACCTCCCTTTTTCTTAATACACAAACGCCCCTAACCTAGCAGGCAAGGGGCGAAAGTAAACTCACGCGTTACCACCCTTTTTGCTGTCACATAAAACAGCATCTCAGAGTGCATCCAGCACAAGACGCTAACGGGCCCACCGGCACCGCTTACTTACCGGGATTACCCGGCTTTGGGCGAAACAACTCCGGAACCATGTTCACCCCTGGCTGTACGGGCTTCCCAGCTAATGCCCGCTCTCTGGAAACAGCATCAAGAGGTTACTCTTTTCCTTCATCGTTTTTACGGAAATATCTTTTACTTTAGGTTCGATTATATACAAACATTCTTTCCAGTTCAAGTTTTTGATATAATGGCTAAATATGTAAACAACAAATCATTTCAGCCGCCACACTGTTCAGGTAACTTGTTAAGTCATTTATTATTATACCCAAGTGAGCGACTATTTTTTTTGCCCAAAATGCAACATTTGGAAAAAAAGGGTTGACTATTAATGGAAAGCCTGGTACCATTTAGGTTGAAATGTTTTATTTTGTCGAAATTTGTAGGGAGGGGGAGCTTACATGCTTAAGTCTACGGGGATCGTGCGCAAAGTGGACGAGTTAGGAAGGGTTGTTATTCCCATAGAACTCAGACGCACTTTGGGCATAGAAGAAAAAGACGCCCTGGAAATTTATGTTGACCGTGAATCTATTATCTTAAAGAAGTACGAGCCGGCTTGTGTCTTCTGCGGCAATGCTGAAGATGTTCAGCACTATAAAGGGAAAATCGTCTGCCGCGAATGTGCCATCGCCATGGCCAACGCAGCCAGCTAACTCTTATTTCTGGTCTATGGATAAACTTACACAAAGTTTATCCATAGACCTATTAGATTAGTCAAACAACTCTTCCACATATTTGTATACTTCCCTGCGGGGAAGACCCCTCATCTGAGCCACTACCTTAACAGCATCTTTTTTACTGTACCCCTGGTCCATTAATTTTTCCATATGTTCCTGAACACTGAGGTATTTCCAATCATTTTTGTCTTCCCCTATTGGAAGTCCGGTGTACCCTTCAACAACGAGAACGTATTCACCCCTGGCTTCATGGTGGGTAGTTTGTGCCGTCAGTTCTGAAATGTTCCCCCGGACAATTTCTTCAAATTTTTTAGTCAATTCACGGATTATCACCATTCTCCTATCTCCTAAAACTGAAAGGAAATCTTCCAGGCTTTCCTGCAGCCGGTGGGGGGCCTCATAGAAAACGAGAGTTCTGGGGTCACTGGCCAGGTCTTCCAACCTCTCCCGCCGCTGCTTCCTGTTACGGGGCAAAAAACCTTCAAATACAAACCGGTCACTTGGCAAACCCGAGGCTACGAGGGCGGCAATGCAGGCAGTAGGGCCGGGAAGGGATACAACGTTTATTCCTGCCTCAATGGCTGCGGCAATAACAATACTGCCGGGGTCAGAAATCCCCGGCGTCCCGGCATCAGAAACAAGGGCAACGTTTTCCCCCTCCAAAAGCCGGGCTATTAAAAATTCGCTCCTGGCCTTTTCATTGTGCCGGTGATAACTGATACAGGGTGTTTTTATGCCGTAATGATTGAGGAGTTTCGCTGTAGTCCTTGTATCTTCAGCAGCAATTACATCAACATCTTTAAGGACCTCCAGCACACGCAGAGTTATATCCTGCAAATTGCCTATCGGTGTTGCACAAATAAACAATGTTCCGGCCATTACTTCTCAGCTCCATACATGGTCTTAATTTCAGGAGAAGGGTTGCCATCCTTGTCTGCTAAAATTAATGGGGGCATAACTTTAAGGCCCGGGAGAGCCTGTTTGACAAATTCCACCAGCACCATATTCGGGGCACCGTCAGGCCGAGGCAAAACCAGCCTCATCCTCCTGGGTTCCAAAACGTATTTCCGGCCAAGGCAGCAGATATCTGTCAGCCTCTCCGGTTTGTGAACGAGAAAGAATTTACCCCTGCCTTTCAGGATACGGTTTGCAGACACAAACACATCTTCCAGTGTACAGGCCAGTTCCTGCCTGGCAAGGGCAATTTCCCTGCTGCGGTTCACCGGCCCTGCACCAAGGGGAATAAAAGGGGGGTTGGAAACGACCGCTTCTACAGAGTCCGGTCTGATAAAAATTGAAATATCCCGCAGGTCTCCCTGAATAATTTCAATGGAAGATTGGAGACCATTTATTAGAACGCTGCGCCTTGCCATATCTGCGGCTTTTTCCTGAATCTCCACCCCCACCAGCTTTGTCTGGGGGCAAAGAGCACTGAGAAGAAGAAGAACAACCCCGTTTCCGGTCCCCAAATCAACAACAGTCCCTGTCAATGGAGAGTCAGCCGCAAAGTGCGCTAGAATAACAGAATCTGCAGTAAAACGATACCCATCACTGGACTGAATAATTCTCAGGCCGTTTCTCTGCAGATCCTCCAGGTATTCACCTTCAAGAAGCAATTCACTCATCGCCCGCTGCCCTCTTATTTAAAAAGGAATGACAAAAAAGGCAGTCGCCATCATCCCTCCGGTCACCAAAATGCATGGGACAGATATGGAAGCCTTCCTCGTAAAGTTTTACCAGAGTATCACGGCCTTCAAAATTGTCCCGGCACAGGAATTTTGCTCTAAGCAGCTGGTTTTCTTCTTCCAGGGCATAAACGTGCATCTTTACATCCTGAAGCTCCTCAAGGAGTTTTTGCAATTTGGCTTCAAGCCTGATCAGAGCCTCCGTTGTCTTCATTGGTAATCTCCCCTTCAGAAACTTCTTCAAATGAAAAATCCTCTACATCCTCGCTGTCCAGTGCCACATGAACGATCTCGTTTGAATCATCCACTGGTACTGCGGTGACTTCCCCCTCCTCCTCCGGGGTATAAGAATAATTTGATTTCTTACAGTCATAGCAGTCATTTTCAAATCGCAGACAGCACATCAAACGCCCGCAAACCCCGGAAATCTTACCTGGATTTAAGGACAGCTTCTGGTCTTTGGCCATGCGAATGGATACCGGGTCAAAATCCCCTAAAAAACTTGTACAGCATAATACACGCCCACAGCAGCCTATTCCTCCCAGCATCTTGGCTTCGTCCCGAACCCCTATCTGCCTCAGCTCAATGCGGGTACGGAAAACAGCAGCTAAATCCTTCACCAACTGCCTAAAATCCACTCTCCCGTCTGCAGTAAAATAAAAAATTATTTTGCTCACATCAAAGTTGTACTCTACATCCACCAGTTTCATCGGCAGGTTATGCTCTTCAATCTTCTGCAAGCATATTTCGTAAGCTCTTTTCTCGTCCTCTTTGTTCTGTTTTACTCGTTCCATGTCTTTTTCGTCAGCTTTTCGAATTACGCTGCGAATGGATTCCCCCATTTGGCTTTCAGCGACTTCTTTGGGCCCCACAACAACTTCCCCGTATTCAAGGCCCCTTACTGTTTCTACAATAACTTTGTCACCTACGGTCAGTTCCAATTCTCCGTAGGTGAAGTAATATATCTTGCCAACATCCTTAAACCTTACACCAACTACTTTTACCATATCTTAATCTACCCCCTTAAGAGGCTAACCCATTCAACTCCAAAAATAAGTTTTCCAGTACAAGCTGTTTATTGGCATTTTGCCCGGCAGCCTGCTGTGCCTCCATAATTCTTTCGATACTTTTATAGATTTCGTTTTTGGTAAATTTCAAACTTCTGTTCACCAGTTCCGGATTAATAATCTGGCTTTTTTCACCTCTGCCTAGAACAAGAAAATCCCGGAAACATGAAATAATAATGCCCAAAGATAAGGATATATCCAAGTCAGAGCACTCCTGGGCAAATTCCAGTGCCCTGTCTGAAGTAACAGGAAGGTCCAGCAGGAAGGAAATTATTTTACCCCTGTTTTCCTGAAGGCTTTCATCCTCAATAAGCTCAAGAGCTCGTCCCGCGCTGCCCTGTGAAACAGGCAGCACCGCAGCAATTTTTTCTTCCTCATAACCCCGCTCCCGCAGTATTTCCGATATGGTCTCTTTAGACAGCCCGGTGAAATTTACAACCTGGCACCTGGAAATTATTGTGGGAAAAACCCTGCTCAAATTGTCCACCAGCAGGATAAACGTTGTCCGCTTTGGAGGTTCCTCCAGTATTTTAAGCAGGCTGTTGGCTGCCTCGGGAGTCATGGTATGGGCTTCATCAATAATTATGAACCGGTAGACCGATTGTTCAACCTTATATTTCAGGAAATCATGGATATCCCGGATTTGATTTATCTTAATTGCGCTCTTTTCAGGTGCCGCGAACCTCAAATAGGGGTAATTCCCCCTGGCAATTGTCCTGCAGGACCTGCAGGCACCACAGGGGACATAATCGTCAGGCCTTTCGCACAAAATCGCGGCAACAAACCAGTTAGCAGCAGTCATCTTTCCCACTCCGGGAGAGCCGTTAAAAATATACGAATGGCTT
>LFTO01000071.1 GCA_001513335.1 Clostridiales bacterium DTU086
AAGTTTTGTTGGAGGGATACCTATTAGAGAAATTCGAAAGAGTTCCGATAAACAAGACAAAGGTGATTTTTCCGCAGAAAGAGGGTAAGGCCGTGTTTGACCTTTTATTCCGCAATCCCTTTCGCCGGTGGTTTTTAAAGGTTTTAATAGTGATCAATATTTTAGGTTCCGTTTACGGCTATTATTGGTATAGCGGACAGCTTGAGGCAACCCCGGTTCACTTGTGGCTGTTTACTTTTGACAGCCCTTTTTCAACTACTCTTTTTGCCTTGGCTTTGACGGGCATTCTACTGGGGTACAATAACAGACTCCTTCAGCTTGTTGCATATACAGGGGTAATCAAGTTCGGCATTTGGGCCGCTGTGGTAATCCTGGACTTTTGGGTTGCCGGGGGCACCCCGACAATTATTGTCTCCCTGCTCTTTCTGTCCCACCTGGGAATGGCCCTGGAGGGGTGGGTCTACATTCGCCACCTCTATGTTCCGCCGGGTTATTTAATTCTGCTTGCCCTGTGGTTTGGTGTTGGTGACTACCTGGATTATATTGTGGGTATCCACCCCTATCTCTATTATCCCGGTCAGTTTACCGTTGCGGCAGTCACTGCGGCAGTATTAAGCATTCTGCTGCTGTTGTATGTTTGGATTTGGAGGGTAAGCCGCCACCGCTTTATTTTTGGGAAATAAGGAGAAGCACCCTTCCCCAGGCGGGTGCTGGGTCAGGGTGCTTTTAATCGCACCGGGAAATAATGCTTTTCAAAATACTGTGTAACAAATCAGCCATGAAGGAGCAAAGAGCCTACCACTGCCTGCTGGCCCATGAAGTGCTTGCCATCCAATGCTTCCAATCGGGTCCCGGAAGACTGACTTGTTTTATTGAGTGTTTTTGTCATCTCTGAAGCCGGCAATCCTCTTGCAGAAATACGACATCCTGATCCTCTTAAAAGAATAAATCCTTACTTGGCCGTTTTGAGAAACATGGATATATGTATGGTTGGTATTGGCGCAAAGCTGGCCTTTGCGTATTTTTGTCTTCATTTTCTGTTTGCGAAAAAACCTGCTCAGGTTTTCCAGATTTACGGGAAAAGGCAGTTCAAAATTAGCCGTTTTAATTCCCGGGATATATTCATAATTGGAGGGCAACATTTTACCACCTCAAGTTAATAGTTGGTGCTAATACCTGTTAATATATATTATGCAATTTTTCCGTAAATTAGTCAAAGAAAATTTTTGTTTAAGACTTTTTTTCTGGCATGTATTGTCTACTTGGCTAATATCTTGTAATCTATATTAGGGAATAGGGCTCTCCGGACAGAAAAGAGTCCTATATTGGTATGTCCTTTTTTTTATGCTTTCCCGGCAATTAATAGGAATAAGATATTATTGAAATACTAAAGACGCCTAAGATACTATGCCCGGTTGCCGGGAGCTATCATTTTAGAAGGGGGTAGCAGTGTTGTCAGTAAAAGTTGGTATTAATGGTTTTGGCCGGATTGGAAGGTTGGTGCTTCGTGCAGCAGCAAACATGCCCGAGGTTGAGGTTGTTGCCATCAATGACCTTACGGATGCGTCCACCAATGCCCATCTGTTAAAGTATGATTCTGTTCACGGCATTTTTGACGCTGATGTAAGTGCCAAGGACGATGCAATAACCGTAAACGGGAAAGAGGTCAAAGTCCTGAGTGAACGGGACCCTGCCAATCTTCCCTGGGGCGAATTGGGCTGTGACATTGTAATTGAGTCCACAGGCCTTTTCAGAAGCAGGGAAAAAGCTTCCGCTCACTTTAACGGAGGAGCGAAAAAAGTAATTATTTCGGCACCTGCTAAGAATGAAGACATTACCATTGTTATGGGTGTAAACGAAGACAAATATGATCCCGCTGCCCACAACATTATTTCCAATGCTTCCTGTACAACCAACTGTTTGGCACCCGTTGCCAAGGTACTGGACGAGGAGTTCGGCATTGTGCGGGGATTAATGACTACTGTACATGCCTACACAAATGACCAGAGGATTTTGGATCAGGCTCATAAAGATCTGCGCAGGGCAAGAGCAGCCGCAGAATCTATCATTCCTACCACCACAGGAGCCGCTAAAGCGGTGGCGCTGGTACTGCCCCAGCTTGAAGGGAAGCTTAACGGTTTTGCCATTCGTGTACCAACAGCCAACGTTTCCGTAGTTGACCTGGTAGTTGAATTAGGCAAAAAGGCTACAGCAGAAGATGTCAATGGGGCCTTGAAAGCTGCTTCTGAAGGCAGCCTGAAGGGAATCCTGGGTTATACTGATAAGCCCCTGGTATCGAAGGATTTCAACGGAAATTCCTATTCCTCAATAGTTGACAGCCTGTTAACCATGACTATGGGTGATAACCTGGCCAAGGTTATCTCCTGGTATGACAATGAGTGGGCATATTCTGTAAGGCTTGTTGAACTTGCCAGCTATATTGCGTCAAAAGGCCTGTAGACGGAGGTTGATATAATGCCTAAGCTGACCCTTAAGGACCTGGATGTTAAGTCAAAACGTGTACTCGTCCGGGTTGATTTCAACGTGCCCCTGGAAAATGGCGCAGTGGCAAATGATATTCGCATTCGGGCAGCATTACCGACAATAAATTATCTGATTGAAAATCAGGTCCGGGTTATCCTTATGTCCCATATGGGACGCCCAAAGGGCAAGCGCGACCCCAAACTGCAGATGGACAGCGTTGCTGAAGTGCTCAGCAGGCTTTTGGGACGGGAAGTCAAGAAAATTGATTCCTGTGTTGGCCCTGAGGCTGAGAAAGCAGCAGCTTCACTTTCTGAAGGCGATATACTCCTTCTGGAAAACCTTCGTTTCTACCCGGAGGAAACTGCAAATGACCCGGAATTTGCCCGGCAGCTGGCTGGGCTGGCTGATATTTATGTCAATGATGCCTTCGGTACTGCTCACAGGGCCCATGCTTCCACAGCGGGGGTTGCTGAATACCTGCCCTCTGCCATGGGTTTTCTCATTGAGAAAGAGGTTTCCATTATGGGTAAAGCACTGGAAGATCCTGTGCGTCCATTTGCAGCCATAATTGGCGGAGTGAAAATTGCTGACAAGATTGGCGTCCTAACTAACCTCCTGGAGAAAGTAGACTTTATTCTTATCGGCGGGGGCATGGCCAACACTTTTTTGAAGGCCAAAGGTTTCGATATGGGAGCGTCTGTAGTGGAAGAAGAAAAGCTTGAGGATGCTTTGGAAATAATTAAACTTGCTCAGGACAGGGGTGTTGAACTGGCACTGCCTGTGGATGTAGTTGCTGCCGGTGAAATCAGTCCCGATGCGGAGCGTAAAGTTGTGCCGGTGGATGCTGTTCCCTCAGGAATGATGGCTCTTGATATCGGGCCGGAAACAGCAGAGAAATATGCCGGGATGATCTCAAGGGCCAGGACTGTTGTCTGGAACGGGCCTATGGGTGTCTTTGAAGAAGACGTTTTTGCCAAGGGAACAGAAGCTGTTGCCCGGGCTGTGGCAGAAGTGGAAACCAGCATTGTAGGCGGTGGCGATTCTGCTGCTGCAGTAGAAAAAGTAGGCGTATCGGACCGGATAACCCATGTTTCAACGGGTGGGGGCGCATCCCTGGAGTTCCTTGAAGGTAAGGTGCTTCCCGGTATCGCTGCTTTAACGGACAAATAGAAACAAAGTTGACACGGACCGGCGCTTCTTAACCTTGTTTCCGTACATTGTTTTATCTGCTGGCCAGGGGAGTGAACGGCGGCAGGTCTGACCGTACCTGTTATCCTGAGTCTGCAATACTTTCGGTGACTGTCATTCTGAGCCGGCATTGCCATTGTCTCTGTCGTTCTTTGCCAGCAATGCCAGCTTTCTCTGTCATCCTGAGTCGGCACTGCCGAAGGATCTTTCGTGAAAGATCCTTCGCTGCGCTCAGTCTATGACACGCCGGTGAATGCGGGAGAAAGACCCTTCGCTGACGCTCAGGGTGACAATGATGGGTCATCCTGAGTCGGCACTGCCGACGAAGAATCTTTCATAAAAGATCCTTCGCTGCGCTCAGGATGACACGCTGGTGAATGCGGGAGAAAGACCCTTCGCTGACGCTCAGGGTGACAATGATGGGTCATCCTGAGTCGGCATTGCTATTATCTCTGTCATCCTGAGTCGGCACTGCCGACGAAGAATCTTTCATAAAAGATCCTTCGCTCGCTCAGGATGACAACAGTACGGCAGTACCCTGAAAGATTATTGCTGTAGAAGGATGACGGCACGGTGCGGGTCACACTAATAAAAATAAACAGGGAGAGTGGTAGGTAGTGAGAACTCCCATAATCGCTGGAAACTGGAAGATGAATATGATCAGAGCGGATGCAGCAGCACTGGTACAGGGGTTGGGGAAGGCCCTTGAAGGCATTGAGAATGTTGAAGTTGTTGTCTGTCCCCCCTTTACTGCATTGGATGCTGTTGCTGCCGAGTGTGCCAAGTGGGGCATTGGACTCGGTGCTCAAAATATGCACTGGGAAGCCTCTGGTGCCTTTACCGGGGAAATTTCACCGGTAATGGTGAAGGATGCGGGCTGTAAATACGTAATTATCGGACATTCCGAACGGCGCCAGTATTTCGGTGAAACTAATGATACTGTTAATGCTAAGATTAAGGCAGCCCTGGAGCACGAGCTTACACCGATTATGTGCGTAGGGGAGACCCTTGAACAGCGGGAGGCAGGTGTTACTGACAGGATCTGCCGGGAACAGGTGGTTGAAGGTTTAAAGGGAATAGACAGTAATCTGTTAAAGGATATTGTCGTGGCTTATGAACCTGTTTGGGCAATAGGAACCGGCAAATCAGCTTCCGCAAAGGACGCCGAACATGTTATCAACTACATAAGGCAGGTTTTGGCTGACCTTTTGGGAACGGATGCGGCAGAAAAAATTCGCATCCAATACGGCGGGAGCGTTAAACCGGAAAATACAGAAGAACTTATGGCACAGCCTAACATCGACGGTGCTCTTGTAGGCGGTGCCAGCCTTAAAGCAGAAAGTTTTGCAGGTATAATTTCTCGTGCGGCAAAGGGATGAGAGGTGTTAGCGTGCGGGACTCAAAAAAAGTAATTTTAACCATTCTTGACGGTTGGGGAATGAGCTGCTCCACGGAGGGCAACGCCATCGCTGGGGCAAATACCCCAAACTTTACAGGGCTGTGGGAGGCTTACCCTTCCACTTGTCTGAGAGCCTCCGGGGAAGCTGTTGGCCTGCCCGAAGGGCAGATGGGCAACTCTGAAGTGGGGCACCTGAATATTGGAGCCGGCCGTGTAGTCTACCAGGAATTTACCCGGATCAGCAAGGCAATCAGGGAAGGGGAGTTTTTTGAAAACCAGGTTCTTGTGAAGGCTTTCCGGACCGCCCGGGAGAAAGGCAAAAGCCTGCACCTGATGGGGCTTTTATCGGACGGGGGGGTTCACAGTCATATTGAACACCTTTTCGCCCTGCTGGACATGGCCAGGCAATTTGAACTGCCCAATGTATATGTCCATGCCTTTTTGGATGGGAGGGATGTGCCCCCTGACAATGCCCGGGAGTACATAGAGCAGCTTGAGGACAGGATGCAGGAGCTGAAAGTAGGCAAAATTGCAACTGTTATGGGCCGCTATTATGCCATGGACCGGGATAACAGGTGGGAGAGAATTGAAAAGGCCTATACGGCCATGGTTGGCGGTGAGGGGCTGATGGCAGCTACCGCTTCTGCCGCTGTAACCCAATCCTATGAAGAGAAGGTAACTGACGAATTTGTGCGCCCTACAGTGGTGGTAGACGAAGCAGGTAATCCCACGGCTGTTGTGGAGCCTGAAGATGTAATTATTTTTTACAACTTCCGGGCCGACAGGGCACGCCAGCTTACACGGGCTTTTGTGGAAAAGAATTTTGATAAATTTGAACGCGTTAAGGGTTACCTGAATCCCTTCTTTGTTTGTATGACCCAGTACCATAAGGATATACCTGCTCCTATAGCTTTTCCCCCGCAGAATCTGGTGCATACCCTGGGGGAAATCCTTGCACACCATAACCTGAAACAGTTAAGAATAGCTGAAACAGAAAAATATGCCCATGTAACCTTTTTCTTTAACGGGGGTGTGGAAGAGCCAAACCCTGGAGAGGACAGGATACTTGTCCCTTCCCCCAAAGTGGCCACATACAATCTTNNTTATGACGTCATTATCCTTAACTTTGCCAACCCTGACATGGTTGGTCATACGGGAATCTATGAAGCAGCAGTCAAAGCAGTGGAAACTGTGGATGAATGTGTGGGACGTATTGCAGGGGCAGTACGGGAAAAAGGAGGAGTTATGATCATTACCGCCGACCACGGCAATGCGGAGGTAATGGTAGAGAAGGATGGTGGTGCCCATACGGCACACACCACCGATGAGGTACCCTTTATTCTGGTCAGTGACGGGTTGAAGAACTGTAAACTGAGGGAAGGCGGTGCCCTTGAAGATATTGCCCCGACAATCCTCTCAGTGCTGGATATTCCAAAACCCGATGAAATGACGGGCAAATCACTTATAAAGGAGGAATAACCGTGGCTGTAATTACTGATGTTCTGGCCAGGGAAATACTGGACAGCAGAGGCAATCCCACTGTTGAAGTGGACGTTGTTGTTGAGGAAGATATTACAGGCAGGGCGGCAGTGCCTTCCGGGGCTTCCACCGGTGTCCACGAGGCAGTGGAGCTCCGGGATGGTGAAGAGGACAGGTTCCTGGGCAAAGGTGTACAGCAGGCAGTTGAAAATGTCAATTCCATAATCGCTCCTGAAATAATCGGGATGGAAGCAACGGACCAAATCGGGTTGGACAACCTCTTGATAGAACTGGACGGTACCTTGAACAAGGGCAAATTGGGAGCGAACGCCATTCTGGGAGTCTCTCTGGCTGCGGCCAAGGCGGCGGCTGTTTATCACGGTTTGCCCCTTTACCAGTACCTTGGGGGTTTTAATGCCAAGCAGCTTCCCGTTCCTATGATGAATATCCTCAATGGGGGAAAACACGCGGATAATAATGTGGACATCCAGGAATTTATGGTAATGCCCGTTGGTGCNNTTTGCCCCTAACCTGGGTTCCAATGAAGAAGCCCTGGATGTGATTATTGAGGCTATTGAAAAGGCCGGTTACAAGCCGGGAGAGGATTTTGTAATGGCACTGGATGTTGCCGCCAGTGAGCTGTACCATGATGGCAGGTATATTTTTTCCGGTGAAGATATGAGCAAGTCGGCGGATGAAATGGTCGAGTTCTACTCCCGGTTAGTCCGGAAATATCCGATTGCTTCCATTGAAGACGGCCTTGCCGAAGACGATTGGGAAGGCTGGAGGGCTCTGACTGCCGAACTGGGTAAGAAAGTCCAGCTTGTGGGAGATGACCTTTTTGTTACCAACACGGAGCGGCTCCTGCAGGGCATTGAAGCAGGCGCAGCAAACTCCATCCTGATCAAGGTGAACCAAATCGGGACCTTGACTGAAACTTTCGACTGCATTGAATTGGCCAAGAGAGCGGGATATACCAGCGTTATTTCCCACCGCTCAGGAGAGACGGAAGATTCTACAATTGCCGATATTGCCGTAGCTACCAATGCAGGTCAGATAAAAACAGGGGCGCCTTCCCGCACAGACAGGGTGGCCAAGTACAACCAGCTGCTGAGGATTGAAGAGGAACTTGATATTCTGGCTGAATACTGGGGTATAGGAGTATTCAATTTCGGGGAATAGAAAAATGTAGTGGGATTATGAAGCCCGTATGTATTATCCCGCTGCGGACTGGTTCCCTCGCCGTTACCGGGGGCAAAGCCGGCATTTTGGGAAACAAGTCCATAATACATACGGGCTGACGATAACAGTGGTGCACTGGTATCATCCGCAAGAGTTGCCAGGGATTTTACGCAGCCGTCCAATTTCCCCTCTGGCAAATTGTTGTAAAGGGGAAAGGCATGTGATACAATGTATTTTATGTTAGGGTAACCTGTGGGAGGTGACGGTGCGTGAAAACAGCACTTACCGTAATCCAAGTGATTGTGTCCTTGGGCCTTATCTCGACCATTCTCCTGCAATCCGGTCGTAGTGCAGGGCTTTCCGGGACTATTGCCGGTGGAGCCGAAACAATTTTCGGTAAGAAGAAAGGGCTCGATGAGCTTCTCAGCAAGATTACAACAGGGTTGGCTGCAGGCTTTATTATCATTACATTAGCCTTGTCAATGATTTAAAAAAGGGACTGTACCCAATTCTGTTTTTTAGACCTTTAAGTTTTAACTTTATAGTCAAATGGGTTGAGGTGTTGGGCAGAGTCCAGCACCTTTACTATTAATTTCTTGTAAAGGGGCTTTCCTGTTTTTTTATTGAAGGGTGAGTACGTCGGGAGCGGCACGGAAGGAAAACGAACCGCGCTCTGTCGCTGAAAACAACAAAAGGAGTGTATTTTTATGGATAGGCAAGAGGCTTTGGACCTGCTGCACAAAAATTTGAAGAACAAAAACTTGAGAAAACACTGTTATGCTGTTGAGGCGGTAATGGCCGATTTGGCGGAGCACTTTGGGGAAGACAAAGAGCTTTGGAGTATTGCCGGACTGCTCCACGATATTGATTACGAGGATACCAAGGACGAGTCGGACCGCCATTCCCTGGTTGGGGGTAAGATGCTTGAGGAGAAAGGCCTTCCTGCTGAAGTTGTTCATGCGGTAATTGCCCATAATCCTGCACACGGTGTGGAACGGGAGACCTTGTTTGACAAGGCCCTGTATGCGGCGGACCCTGTTACGGGGTTGATAGTGGCTGCTGCCCTCATTAGTCCGGAGAAGAAACTTTCAGCCATAGATACCCAGTTTGTGATGAACCGTTTTGGAGAGAAATCATTTGCCAGGGGAGCCAACCGTGAGCAGATTAAATCCTGCTCGGAAATGGGAATGGAACTGGAGGATTTTATTGACCTGAGCCTCAAGGCAATGCAGAAAATTTCAGGGGATCTTGGCCTGTAGTTCTAAACTGACACTTTTCTGGGCACAATGGGATTCAGGAGAGATGCATGATGAAGATAACAGAAGAACAATTAATATCATTTATGGATGAAAAAAGCTACAAACCCCTTACTGCTCAGGAATTGGTGAGTGCCCTGGATATTGAAGACGTTGAAGAATTTCTCAAGCTGTTGAATTCCATGGAAAAGAAAGGTGCCATTGTCCTTACACGGAAGCACCGTTACGGACTGCCCCAGCGGATGGGCCTCATTGTGGGCCGCCTGCAGGGACATTCCCGGGGTTTCGGTTTTGTAATACCGGACAACCCTATGCAGCAGGATGTTTATGTGAGCATTAACCATATGAACGGAGCCATGCACAATGACCGGGTTATGGTACGGCCCACATTTTCCGGCAAAGGCCAGCCGGAGGGTGAGGTAATACGCATCCTGGAAAGGAACAACCGGGAGATAGTGGGTACTTATGAACAAGGGGGCAATTTTGGTTTTGTGGTCCCAGATGACCCCCGTATTTATCACGATGTGTTTGTCCCCCACGGGAAGTCAGACAAGGCACAAAACGGTGATAAAGTAGTTGTGGAGATTACCCAGTGGCCCCACAAGCGCCGTAGTCCTGAAGGCAAAATAATAGAAGTAATCGGCAGACGGGATGCCCCGGGTGTGGACATTGTCTCCATAATTAAAAAGTACCGGCTGCCCCTGGAGTTCCCCGATCCTGTCCTAAGGGAAGCAGCTGCTGTTCCCCAGTCGGTCAGTTCGGAAGATCTGCTAGGCAGGAGGGACCTCCGTAAATGGAGGACGGTAACCATTGACGGGGCTGATGCCAAAGACCTGGATGATGCCGTTTCCATCGAGGGGCGTCCTGACGGCACTTATGTTTTAGGGGTCCATATCGCTGATGTAAGCCATTATGTTAGGGAAAATTCTTCTCTGGACAGGGAAGCTTTTGACCGGGGGACAAGCGTCTATCTTGTGGACAGGGTTGTGCCTATGCTGCCCCCTGAATTATCCAACGGAATCTGCAGCCTCAATGCCGGGGTAGACAGACTTGCCTTGTCTGTTGTAATGAACGTAAGTAAAAACGGCAGCGTACTGAAATATGATATTTTCCCCTCTGTGATAAGAGTTGACGAAAGGATGACGTATGATAATGTCCGGCGTATCCTGGTGGATGAGGACCATGTTTTCATTGAAAGATATGCTGACTATGTAAAGGATTTTCACTTGATGGAGGAACTCTGCCTGATACTCCGGGATAAACGGCTCCGCAGGGGGGCAATTGACTTTGATTTTCCTGAAGGAAAGGCAATTTTGGATGAACAGGGCAAGCCTGTGGATATTGTAAAAAGGGAACGTTCAATTGCTGAGCAGATAATTGAAGAGTTTATGATACTGGCAAACGAAACAGTTGCTGAGCATATGTACCACCTGGAGCTGCCCTTTATCTACCGTGTCCATGAAGAACCGGAAACGGAAAGTGTCTCGGATCTGAATAATTTTCTCCACCTTTTTGGATACCATATTAAGGGTTCAGAGAATGGAATACATCCCAAGGCCTTCCAGGAAATTCTGGAGCTTGTCAAGGGGAGGCCGGAAGAAAAACTTATCAGTACCATGATGCTGCGCTCCATGAAGCATGCCAAATATGATGAGATTTGTCTTGGGCATTTCGGCCTGGCGTCAAAGTATTATACCCATTTTACTTCGCCTATTCGCCGCTATCCCGACCTGGAAATCCACCGTGTTATCAAGGAATCCCTTAAGGGACGTATCAGTGACAAGAGGTTGGAGGCGCTCAGCCAGAGGATGCCTATGAGCGCCGACCAGTCTTCGGTTCGCGAACAGGTGGCCGAAGAGGCTGAACGGGAGTGCCTGGATATGAAGAAAGCTGAATACATGGGGCAGCATATTGGTGAAGTGTTTACCGGTGTTATCAGCAGTGTTTTGACTTTTGGTTTCTTTGTGGAACTGCCCAACACTGTTGAAGGCCTTGTCCATGTTTCCAGCCTTGTGGATGACTACTATACTTTTTGGGAGAAGGAAATGGTGCTTTTTGGGCAGCATACCAAGAAAATGTACCGTATTGGGGACGAGGTAAAAGTTCAGGTAGTAAAGGTAGATGTAGACCAGCGGCAGGTGGACTTTGAAATCACTGAAGAAGACTAAAATGCAGTATTGATCGCCAGGCATTTTTGCCCAAAAAGAGTGATATAGCCTCCGAAGACAAAACCGGCATAAAACACCGAAATTCTGTTGACGGTTTTTGACCATATGGTATAATATTAATTCCAACGCGATTTGGGAGATGTTTTTCATGGCTGAGGAAAAAGTAATTTCCGTTAACAGAAAAGCCCGGCATGATTACCATATTGATGAAACCTATGAAGCCGGAATAGCCTTACGTGGTACGGAGGTAAAGTCTCTCCGTGACAGGAAGGTGAGCATTAAGGAGGCTTATGCCGAGGTTAAGAATGGGGAAGTGTTCATTCACAGCATGCACATTTCTCCCTATGAGGCGGGCAACCAGTTTAACCACGACCCGAAACGTACACGAAAGCTTTTAATGCACAAGTCGGAGATCCGCAGGCTCATCGGCAAGACAAAGGAGAAAGGCTATACATTAATTCCCCTTAAGGTGTATTTTAATGAAAGGGGAAAGGCAAAGGTGGAAATCGGCCTGGCCAGAGGCAAGAAGGTTTACGATAAGCGCCAGGACATTGCCAAACGCGATGCTGAAAGGGATATAAAGAGGGCATTGGCAGGGCAGGCCAAGGGAAGATTGGACTAAACCGAGTTTTGAAAAAATGCTCTTTTGCTGTATAATATATTTGTAAGGATTATAATTGAATATTAATTTATGGGGGCGACAGGTCTCGACGGGGGAAGCGCAAGCAGGAGCTGCCGGGCGAGATTCCATCGGCTCGTTAAACGGTGGACCTTTAAAATAACTGCAAACGATAATTACGCTCTAGCTGCTTAATTAAAGCTGCTACATCCAACCGGCCGATTCTCGCTACGCTTGTTGGGTGTCGACTTAAGCGAGATACTCTGAAATCCTCTGCTCATGGGACTCAGGGGAAACTCAAGTGAGCTAGCCGGTACGCATCCTGTCCCTGGGAGTCGTATTCGGCGAAGTTAAAGCAGGGACTATCTCGGTAGATGCTCGTGTAAGTGTTCCTTCGGACGGTGGGTTCAAATCCCCCCGCCTCCACCAATTAACAAATACCCTGTGTGATAGGGGTATAATGTCAACCTTTTTCCAAATTATTTGAGAACCTATGGTTTCTGTGTTTTATTTTTGATAAGACTGTGAATATGAGATGGCACGGTTCCCCTGCACCACCTTATAGGGAAAGAGCTATTTTTATAGTTTTTTCCATATTATTTTTGTCACTTAAAACACTTCTTTTCCTTTCGACTCTTCTCCTCTGTGATTTGTTCCTGTCATGGTTCCCGTTGGTGCCGATATACAAAACGCCCCGCTGTGGCACATAACATAGTATGCGATATTTCGACATACTTTTCTTCCTATATACGTTATAATTCCAATAACGAGCTTTCCACCAAAAATTGCCATAATATACTTTGAGACAGCAAAATAAACCCTTCAGACAAGAAAACCACCTTAATAACCCAAAACTATTGCCTTTATTTGGCAGTCCATATATACTAATTTCAAAGAAAAGGAGATACCAAAATGGATATTATGCCATTGTTCATGGTATTTGCATTGTCGTGGCCGGAGGCTGTGCTGGTTTGGGGCTTTAGATCGTTTTTGTAGGACTGTATGAATATCTAGTTTTCTCCGCCAGCTGAATGCTTTCCTTTAACTTTGTATTTACCGGGACTTTTAGGATAGTTTTTTGAAGGTCAATATCCAAGGAATTGTCCGATGTAGACCATGGATTTACCGTAACCCAAGAGCTGCCGTTCCACTATTGAAGATACATGGTTAGCGAATGTGGTCCCGACTTAACCAGCACCGAGGAGCTCTTACAGACAATGTAGCTTGTAGTAAAGCTTATCTCTGACGAGTAAGAGGCAAAGTACGAAGAGCTTGTAGTTTTCAAAACATTTTCCTCGTCAGCAGCAAGGGCGGTTTGGGAAAAACCAATTACCAGCAGGCAAATCAGCAGTACAGATACTTGTTTCATAAACAATTTCCCCTTATATATTGGTGTCTATAAGACAAGCAGCTCCTAAAAAAGTTCTGTTTTTCTAAATAGAAATTTTTATTTTTCCCAGGGGCCTGAGCAAAAACATTAATAATGAGCGACAAGATTTAAGACTTTCTGTTGTAAATGCTTGGGATTGGGTAACTGCTTTTGGATGGTGTAAGGAGAGGGTAATCGATAGAGACTGTGGCCTTAATAAACCACATCAAGAGCATTGGAACTCCGGCTTCTATGCCCCAACATGGAGAAGCGCCGATGGCTACCTTAAATCGTACTATAATAGGTATGACGATGATGAAGATTTCGGTGATTGGCATTACATTGAATCATCCTTTGGAGGTCCTTTTACAGTCGGCTTAAGAGCAGACGTAACTGATGCTTACGCCACAATAGGTACCCTTGAGGCAAGAATTGAACTTCCACAGTACCAATAACAAAAGTTGGATATATTGGCCCCGAATTTATTGTTTCGGGGCCTTTTATAAAGATAAGTATTAAAATTGGATATTAAAAAATCTTAAAAGAAGGGGAAAAGCAATGTCTAGAAAAACCGTGCTCCTTGTCTTAATTGGAATATTATCATTGACCTTTATTATCATCTTCAACCAGCATACTTTTGTCCGTGAATACCAAGCGGTAAATACAGATTTTAAGTATAACAAAGAAGGAACATTTGGTTATAAAATAACTGAAATTGCTTACTTCCCGGATAAATCATTAAATCGACAGCCATGGGTGGAAGCCCCGAAATATAGACTCTTCCTCACTGCGCTACAGTCCAATGTGTACCATAATCGCAACCAGAGCTTATTAGCCAAAGTTGCATTCCCAGTAATTAGATTTTTGAATTTCCCAACCTGGAATGACCACCCCGGTAGAGGTAAATTTGAAATTCATGGTACTTTTTTTGTTCAGGACACTGCCATGATTGATAACTTTTGTGACGTTGATTGTTTTAGCGTGCGTCTTAATAGTAGTAGTATAAGAACGCTTGGGTATCGTGGCGAGGGGTTTGGTCTTGATAAGAATTATCCAGATGACAGATATATCGGCTTTGATATAAGGTATAAATTAATGCCAAGATACGATTTTAATGAATTGACGGTAATATATGAGTGTCCTGATACTGAAGAAACTATTACTCATACTCTACCAATTAAACTTAAAAAAGAAATATTTACGTTTTTTGATTGGGAAAAAACAAAGTATTTTCTTTATTAGGGGAGATCGTGGGTCTGTCAAGATTTGGACCTGTTGACAAACTAAGCATATACGCCCCCAATAGGGTATAGTTACCATAAAGGGGCTGATTTTTATGATGGGAAGAAAGAACGGACAGTTAAGAATGAATTTTATGGACATTGGAGAACTTATACCGGAAAATCACTTATTGCGTAAGATTAATGAAAATATAGATTTCGATTTTATCTATGAAAAAGCAGAAACGTATTAGTCCCCGAAAGGTCGTCCTTCAACTGATCCAGGCTGCATGATTAAAATGCTTTTGATAGGATATCTGTACGGAATTCGTTCTGAACGCAGACTTGAAGAAGAAATAACCTTAAACCTTGCATATCGTTGGTTTTGTGGGTTTGATTTAATGGATAGAATTCCAGATCACTCTACTTTCAGCCAAAACCGTAAGAGACGATTTCAGAATAGCCAAATTTTTAGAGAAATTTTCAATGAAATTGTTAAGCAATGACTGGAAAAAGGAATAGTAACAGGAGAACGTGTTGTAAGTGACGGATCTTTCATTCCTGCAAATGTATCGTGGGCAAGTCGGACAGAAATTCCAACAATAGTAGAACAAAGTACGGTTAAGTATCTTGACGCATTAGATGAAGAACTATCACAACTGCCGGGATATTCCAACCGGTTCCAACAGAAAAAGAAAAGATTGAATTAAAAAGTAACGCAGATATGGATTGCGGTTATATTCATCAGGAAAGAAAAAAAAGGACTTGGCTATTTGGCTGAAATGACAGCAGATACAAAACATGGAATAATTACGGGTGTAGATTGCTATCCTGCAAACCGCTCCGCTGATTCTAAACCAACTAATACTATTCAAGACGAGATTTGTTGTGGTTTTGGAATACTCAATATAAGGGTGGCAATTGATTTGTGCCACAAGAATCATGGGTCATGCGGATATGAAACCCGGAACATTATATGCTGCCGTTGATAATGCATGAAAAATAGGGTACGATAAAAATGGAAATGTCCCCCAAAAACAAGGAGGGGAGAATATGCTTGCGTCGAAAGAAATAAATTTGTCTTCGCAGGAATTCTTGCAAAACGATCTAATCCAGGACGCCGTTGTTAGAAATTTGGAAATCATCGGCGAAGCGGTCAAAAAAATACCTGACCAAATAAAAGCCCAAAAACCGGAAGTGGAATGGAAGAAGATGGCTGGGCTGCGGGATATCCTCATTCATGATTATTTTGGAATAGATGCAGAGATTATCTGGGATATTGTTAAAAATAAAGTTCCTGAATTGAAGGTAAACATTTCTGAATTGGAGACTATCCCGAATTTTGTGTAAACCTCCGTGAAGGTGTAAGATAGAAGCACCTAAACGGACGTTTAATCATGGGAAAAGACAAAAGGACACCAAGAGAACGCAGGGAGCAGAGGAAAAAGCTTTTTGAGGTCATGCAGCAGGCCGGAATCGAAAATTTTGAGGACGTGCAAGAGTTCTTCAAAGAGATGGTCGGCACGGTCCTGGAGAACGGTCTGGAAGGCGAGCTGGAAGAAGAACTCGGCTACAGCAAGTATGATTACCGGAACAAGCAGACCGACAACAGCCGCAACGGGTACACCGAAAAGACTCTTAAGACCAGCCTGGGAGATATGGAAATCACCATACCCCGAGACCGTAAGGGTGAGTTTGATCCCCAGCTTGTGAAGAAGAACCAGACCACATTGAGCGGGGACATCGAGGAAAAGATCCTCTCAATGTACGCCAAGGGAATGACCACCAGCGACATTGAGGGTCATATCCGTGACATCTACGGTATATCCGTCTCTGACAGCACCATCAGTCGGGTTACAGATAAAATACTGCCCATAGTCAGGGAATGGCAGCAACGGCCATTAGAGAGTATCTACGCTGTGGTATTCATGGATGCCGTCCACTTCCATGTCCGCAGCGAAGGGCAAATCATCAAAAAGGCAGTTTATGTTGCCATCGGGGTACAAATGGATGGTATTCGCGACGTACTGGGTATGTGGGTCGGTGAAAATGAAAGTGCTAAGTTCTGGCTGAGCTTATTAAACAGCTTACGCAACCGTGGAGTTGAAGATATCCTGATAGCCTGTGTTGACGGCCTTACCGGGTTTACCAATGCCATAGAAGCTGTATATCCCAAAACTGAAATCCAGCAGTGCATAATACACCAGATCCGTAACACCACCAGATTTATTTCCTACAAAGACATCAAAGAACTCATGGCAGATCTTAAAAAAGTCTATGCCGCCGTGGATGAGCAAACCGCTCTTTATGAACTCGATGCCTTCGATGAAAAATGGAGCGGTAAATATCCTAAGATTGCTATCTCCTGGCGAAACAATTGGGCTAACCTGGCCACTTATTTCAAGTACCCTCAGGAGGTTAGAACCCTAATCTACACTACCAATTCCATTGAAAACTTCAACCGGCAGCTGCGGAAAGTTACCAAGGCAAAATCCGTATTCCCCACCGATGACAGTTTGCTCAAAATGCTTTATCTGGCAATGATGGACATAACCAAGAAATGGACCGGCCGTCGCAAGGATTGGGGCCAGATCCATTCACAGCTTGAAATTTATTTTGCCGACAGAATACCTGAATAGCACAACAGCCTCTTCTGTCAAGGGTAAATTACACGCCCGCAAAGCGGGCGCCCTTGACATGCCTTAGCTGTTCCGCTAATATGCAATCAAGGCGGGAAAGCCTCTTCTTGGCTTTCCCGCCCAACTAAATCTTGCTCTATCTTATGCCAATTTTGGAGTTTACACAGATTGTGGGATACACCCCTGAATTGATTAAATAGACTGCTTTACAATCGGACTGTTGTTTTGATTAGGTACGCTCCGCCTCCACCAATTAACAAATACCCTGTGTGATAGGGGTATAATGTCAACCTTTTTCCAAATTATTTGAGAACCTATGGTTTCTGTGTTTTAGATTTTTGATAAGACTGTGAATATGAGATGGCACGGTTCCCCTGCACCACCTTATAGGGAAAGAGCTATTTTTATAGTTTTTTCCATATTATTTTTGTCACTTAAAACACTTCTTTTCCTTTCGACTCTTCACCTCCGTTTACCCGTTTCTGTCTCAATTTTTTGTAGGTGTCAACAAACAAAACTGCCTCGCTTTGGCACATAACAGAAACTGCAATATTTCGACATAATTTCTTTCCTAAATGCATTATAATTCCAATAACGAGTTTTCACTAAAAAATGTCACAATGTACTTTGAGACAACGTAAATCCCCTTTAAGACAAGAAAACCGCCTTAATAACCCAGTATTATTGCCTTTATTTGGCAGTCTATATATACTAATTTCAAAGAAAAGGAGATACCAAAAATGGATATTATGCCATTGTTCATGGTATTTGCATTGTCGTGGCCGGAGGCTGTGCTGGTTTCCTTGTTTGGACTGCAATTAGTTGGAATAAAGCCTAAGACGTCGTATCTGCTACTTGCTGGACTACTCCAAGCATTCTCTTCCTATTTTGTACGAGCCATGCCCATCGACTATGGTTACCACACCATTATTCAGCTGATTGCTTATGCAATGGTCCTCTGGTCGGTTCTAAGAATCCCCTACATTATTCTACAAATTGCCACACTTATCGGATTTACCTGTTATCTTGCTCTTGAAAGCGCTGTTTTGCCATTGACAATGCAAATAATGGGGCTTAGTATAGAAAAACTTTTTATTCAACCACATTTTCGGATACATGCATTTTTACCCCAGGCAGTAATTTTCCTTGCATTACTCTTGATAATAAAGAAAAGGGATATAGTGCTTTTACACACTGGTTATACGTCGAAATCAAAGGTTGATCGCCATGAACATTAACGAAAAAGCTCTGCCCCTTATCTTGTTAATTATCGTACAGCCGTTTTTTTTGGTACTGCTCAATACAAGCAATTTTCTTGCAAAAGCTTACCCCCTTGGTACTATTACTGCTCATAACTCTGTTATTGGTGTCCTTTCCGTAATATTGACAGTTACTGGCCTTATTTTTGCAAAAAAGATTGTTATAACCATTGAACAGGAAACAGAAAACCGGATACAGCTTGAAAACTTAAGAAACATCCAGGAAATGGTCAATACAATGCGCTCCCAGCGGCACGACTTCAACAACCATATTCAGACTGTTTACGGTTTAATAAACGTTGGTGCCTATAAGGAAGCAAAAGAGTATATGGAAGAAGTTGTTGTTCCGGTTCAGTCTTCAAATAAAATATTATCCGATAATCCTTCAGTAACAGCACTCTTACAGGTGAAAGCAAACCGTGCTGAAAGCAAAGGAATATGTACGGACTTTTCTATCACCGGAAGCCTGAAAGAACCCATTATTCCTGTAACAGACTTGAACACCATACTTGGCAACCTTATTGACAACGCAATTGAAGAAACAGAAAGAAAAAGTGATAAGAGACTTATCGAAGTAAGGATTGTTTCTCGTAGTGATGAGCTCATGATTACCGTTTTTAATACCGGCAAAAAGATACCGGAGCATGTAAAAAATAAGATATTTGCCCCCGGCTTTACCACAAAAAAAACAGGTCAGGGGCTTGGGTTATGGAGCGTCAAGAAAATCACTGATGCTCATAAGGGAAGGATTGAGGTAATTAATGAAGCCGAAGGCATAAAGTTTAAGATTTCCTTCAGCTGTACAGAAACTTGAGGTGTACAAATGGACATTACAAAATTGTCAAGAAATATGGCAAAAACAGTTGGGGAAAACCTTGGATACACTGAAGAAGAAACAGACCTTTTGCGTTTTGGATTTGAAATTATTATAGGGGAAGGGCTTAAACTTGCTGTTCTTATAGCAATAGCTCTTATCTATGACATTCTTCCGGAAATGCTCTCTGTAATCATAACCTTTTTTACGTTCAGATTTATAAGCGGCGGGGCACACAGCAGCAGCCATGAAGGATGCCTGGTAATAACTACACTCTTTTTTACCGGTATTGCATTAGTCAGCTCAAACTGTAGTTCGGTTCCGGGGACACTGCTGGTAATTGCCTTCATTATCTCTGCAGTGGCAATTACACTGTGGGCTCCAGCTGAAAACAAGAATAGGCCAATTAAACCTGAAAAGAGAGAAAAATTAAAAATTCTTTCATATATTTTGCTTGTTGTATGGGTATTAGGTGTTAGCATAACAACTTATTTTCCAATTTTTGAATCTGAAGTAATTTTTGCGTCTGCCTTGGCTGTTATACTACAGGCCTTTATCTTAAGCCCTGCGGGGTTTAGGTTAATGGAGTATACAGATGTCATTATCAAAGGAAAGGGGGGAGAAAACAATGCTTAACAAGCTAAAAACACTTGCTATTTCAAGCATAGCATTTGTTGGGGTGCTTGCAGCACTGGGAGGTATTCAGCCTACTAGCATAGGGGCACTTTATCAGCCGGAACTGCCACAAAGCTGTAAATAGTGAGGGAAAAAGGTGAAATTGAAGGTTGCGATAGCTGAAGATGAAGAACCTATGAGGATTATTCTCAAAAGGGCATTGGAGTCTGTTCAGGAAGTGGAAATAGTCTATGAGACTGATAACGGGAGAGACCTTGTTGAGTACGTGGAGATGTTACGCCCCCATGCTGTATTTTTAGATATTGAGATGCCGGGTCTTAACGGATTAGAAGCTGCGAAGGAGATAGTAGACATTAATCCTGAAACAGCACTGGTTTTTGTAACGGGTTATCCGGAACACATGGCAGAGGCATTTGAACTCTATGCTTTTGACTATCTCGTAAAGCCTTTTAATCCTGAGCGGATCAGACAAACGGCAAAGAAAATATTAAAATCAGCCACCACAAAAAGAAAAGCAGCCTTGTATGAACTTACTGACTATCCGGAATCTCCATTAAAACCTATACTGCCCAAGTTAGCTGTCAGCAGTGGCGGGAGTAAAGTGTTTCTCGATCAGACTGACATAACACTCATTACACGGGACAACAGAAAAACCCTTATTTATACAGTTAATTGCAGGGAACCGGTACAGACCAATGAACCCCTGAACAGCATTTTCGAGCAGCTGAACAAGAAAATGTTTTTTCGATCCCACAAAAGTTTCATAATCAACCTGAATTACGTTGAAAGGCTAGACACCTGGGGAGCAAAATCCCACAAGGTGATCATGAAATTTACTAATGAGGAGGGTTTGGTGAGTAACAGCGTTATCAAAGAGTTTGAAAGAAGGCTGTCTGGCAAAACATCTTAAAATGCTAAAAACCCCAGCGAATGCTTTTGGCTGGCCACCACATCCGCCAGGGTTTGACCAAATAACTTCCCGCATGGAGCGAGAGTTATTTCCTTATAGTGTAACATAGCTCTACCTCCTTGGGAAGAAAGAAGGAGGAGAAGCTAGAAGTAAATTTTCTTTTTCAGGCCAAACATAACAAGGAGGTTAAGACAATGAGAAGGTGGTTCTTTAGCATTTTTTTTGTAACTCTGTTGGGCCTTTTTTTGGCAGCTTCTTTTGAAGTTGTTGAAGCAGGGGAAACCCCACGTGTATCTCATGAGTTTTCTGTTGAGGCTAACGAACAACAGATAGAGTTAATTGAGGAACTTTGGGGACAGCCAATGACAAGGGGCGAGTTTTACAAAAAAGTTTTCCCAAAAGAGTATGAAGGTATGCCCGATGAAATGAAAGAATGTTTGGACAACATCCCAAAACATTGGCCAAAGAAACCTACGGCACAAGAAATCTCACAGGCAAAAGAAGATACTTCGAGCAAGTCTGTCAGCAATACTGTTAAAGACGGTCTAAGGGATATAGCGGTCGTTAATGATTCCAACATAGACGAGAATTCTGGAGAAATCGATTTTGAATCACTAAGTGAGGCGGTTCCTTCTTGGCTAATTATGCCTTTAATGGGAGTAGAGTCGTATTTATGGATGGGCGATGACGAGGACGGCGACTTGGTGGATTATGCATTCGAAGAAGAAACACGTACGAGTTCCGTTGAAGCAGACGGTTCATATACAGCTGAAGAATCTGGCTACTATACGGTTACTGGATTTCACTACGGTGAATTTCCAGTAGCATATAGACCACCAACGTATGCAGTATCTACCTACGCGCCAGAAATCTGGGTTAACCCCTAAAGCTTATTGAGATCACTATTTCTCTTGGCCCCCAAAAACGGGGGTCGTATTTTGCCTTATTTCCCCATATCCTGAAGGAGAGGTTATTTTTTCGGAGGTGTACTGTGAAAATCAATGTGAAGCGTTATTGGTTAATAAGTGTAGTTTTGATAATTTTTCTTTTGTCAGGCTGCGGGCAAAGAAACGAGGTTGTCGGCACTTGGGAATTTATTGAACTCAGAACCACTGACAGCAACCTGGATCAAGAGTTTGTTGATGCGCTTGAAAACACCTATTTAAAGAACAAGTATACAATTGAATTTACACAAGAAGGGGAGTATAAAGCCTCTATGGGGAGTAGCGGAGGCAGTTATGATAAAAATGGAGACACATTAAGTATTGCCGTGGCAGTCCTCGGAAAAGGAATCTACAAGGTAGTGGGACAAAGAATTCAAGTATATTCACCAAACGGAGAGAAACTTAAGTATTTCATTAAGGGAAATACACTCGAGTGCAATTTTGATGAAGGGATAGTTGAGGTATTTGAAAGAAAATAATTTGGTTTCGTTTCCGCCGCCTGAGCCCAAACGGGCTGGAAAGCGATTCAGCGCGATTGGGATGAAGTGGATCAGTAAGGCGGACATAGAAGGCCATTTGTCCTGTAAAAAAGATAGTTTATCTATACATAAGGGGCTGCCGTGCTTTTTTCAACAGTCTAAAGGTCATAAGGGCAAAAGCAGCGGGGCGGTGTAGATTTATGTACTATTAACGGAAAGGGTGCTAATAGGCTTATTTAAAAGAAACCATGATCTTTGTTTCAGCCTTTTTGTTAATGGCCATGATAAAATCGACATAAATGGTCACGAAAAACCCGCAAAAATGGTCATTTAAAAAGGAAAAAAAGCTCGTTCCCATAAACTTTTTGATTGGGAAACCAAAAAAGTATGAAAGAAGGGAACGAGCAAAAAATGACAGGAGTGTGGGAAATCGTGAGAATTCAAGAATGTCGAGAAGCAGGTTTAAGTAAGACCGCCACGGCTCAACGTTTAGCCATGGATCGTGGTACCGTAGCAAAGTACTGGGATGTTTTAGATGCCCCGGCATCAGCACCAACTTATCAACGAGCATCTAAAATTGAGCCCTACAAAGAGTATATCACAGATCGCCTTAACAAATGGCCGGCACTATCAGCAGAAAGAATATACGAGGAAATAAAGAAGAAGGGATATGAAGGTTCCGCCAGGACAGTTCGCCGACACGTATCCCTATTACGTCCACAAACCTATCGAGAGTATAAGCCCTATGAAACCCTACCCGGTGAACAAGCTCAAGTCGATTGGGGCCACTTTGGTACCATTGTA
>LFTO01000197.1 GCA_001513335.1 Clostridiales bacterium DTU086
TACCTGCTGGATTCTCAAAAAATACGGGACGAGGTTTAATGAATAGCACTACTTATATACCAGCCTGATCAGCTTCAACGTTAAGTATAAAGAATCCAGCAAGAGCAGGGCTGTGACAACCAGGCCCAGGGGGCTCAACTCCGTTCGTATTTCCAGAGCCACCCTTACTGAATCTATAGAGAGAGCCATTACCAGCATAGCCATAAGGAGCATAATCAGCAGAAGGTGAAAAACTGTTATACTCCGTATTTTTTCAGCTCTCTCCAGGCTCATACTCTCCACCTTCTTCTTTGGTCCATTAATAATTTTACGAGGGTCTTTTACCCTGGCTGTATATACGGTTAAAGGTAACAGGAGAAGGAGTATTGATGCGGCCATGATAAGGGGACCCGCTAATACTGTGACCACGCTCTTCTGAGACCAGGAATCAGGTTCCCCGGAAAGGTTAAAGTGGGTAGGATATTTTTCCGGCAGCAGCTCATAATTGTCTAATGGGATATATATGGAAATGCCGGTGCAGAT
>LFTO01000077.1 GCA_001513335.1 Clostridiales bacterium DTU086
AGCCAAAAGGCAGCCTGCCGCTGCATTCCCTTGGACAGACGAGAGACCCGTTTTTTTTCGTCCAGGGGAAATACCTGTTTAAGGGTTTCATAACGCTGCCAGTTCCAATCAGGATAGACTGAAGCGTAAAGTCTGGCGGTTTCAAAAATGCTGAATTGGGAGAAGAAGTAAAGGTCATCGGGTATGTAGACCATTGAGGATTTTAATTTGACGTTTTCATAAATCGGTTCACCATTAACGAGGATTTTTCCTGAGTCTGGTTGATATACCCCTGCCAGGTGTTTTATCAATGTAGTTTTTCCGGCACCGTTGGGACCGACGAGTCCGTAAACGGAACCTTCGCGAACGCAGATGCTTAAATTATCCAGTGCAGTGAAACTGCCGAAGTTTTTGGTCATATTAACGGTTTTAATCATCAGCCGTGCTGCCCTCCTCTGCATAAAGTTTTTTAATGTATAAAACGACCTGTTGACAAGGAACCTGGACGTAAATCAGTTCCCTAACTGTTTTCTCCAGGTTTGTCATCAGCTCATTTATTCTCACTTCTTTTAAGATATTGTCCCGCGGGGTCACGAAACTGCCCTTGGCACGAATGGAATAGATAAAACCTTCCTGTTCCAGTTCTTTGTATGCCTTTTGGATAGTATTGGGATTAATGGTCAGCATTTGAGCCAGTTCCCGTACTGAAGGAATCTTTTCATCAGCCTTCAGTGCCCCGCTGATAATCATGGTCTTCATTTGTTCCTTTATCTGTTGATATAATGGCGAGTGGTCTTTTAGGTTTAATTGAAACATCTTGTCAGGACCTACCCCCCCTTCTGTATTAAATATATTAGTACAGTTAATACAGTTTAATAATACAGATAGCAGGGGGGACTGTCAAGGAAGAATTAAGCATTTTTTTGTATCCATTACCAGTTCCATAAATTATAATATTAACCAGAGCGAGGGAGTTCTGGAGGAATCTCGCCAATATTACGGCTGTGGGGTGAAGGTATGGCTGAGAAGATGAAATTTGTTAGAAATTACTCAGATTTGAGTACAGACAATGGTTTCCAGTTCGAGTTCTATTGCGACAGGTGTGGGAACGGGTTTCGGACAAAGTTTAAACCTTCGGTTACGGGAACCATGAGCAGCATCCTTGATGGTGCCAGTAGTCTTTTCGGTGGGATTTTCAGTTCGGCAGCTGATGTGGGGGGACGGGTGCGGTCTGCCGCCTGGGAACGTGCCAGTGACGAAGCTTTTCAGGAAGCAACGGAAGAAATCCTTCCCTATTTTATACAGTGCCCCCACTGCCAGTCCTGGGTCTGCCGGGAAGACTGCTGGAATAGTAAAAAGGGCCTGTGCAAACAGTGTGCCCCCGATTTAGGTGTGGAAATGGCTAAGGCCCAGGCAGATCGTTCAGTTGAAGAAATCCATGCTCATGCATGTATGGCTGAGGAAGATAAGAAGCTTGGTGCGGAATACTGGAGGGAAGGAATAGTTGCTTCATGCCCTAATTGCGAAACTCCTTTGCAGACTAATTCCAAGTTCTGTCCCGAATGCGGGTACAAATTGGTACAGAAGGGGCAGTGCCCTGCTTGTAAGGCAAAGGTCGCATCGGGTGCCAAGTTCTGCCACGAGTGCGGCGAAAAGCTGTAATCTGATTCGGTAACAATTTAACAGATTTAAGCCCCCACCTCTGAGCCGAAGCGTAGGTGGTGGGAGCATGTCCCTAAACAGACAGCCGGACCACAGAAACATGAAGTTTTCCCTAACCGGCTGTTTTTTTCTTTGGTAGTAAATGTTACGGTTTCTGCATATCTTAATATATTAGAAATACCGATGGTAATTGGGCATATACGAGGATATATAACTATGAAATACGATGTAATTATAGTCGGAGCAGGACCTGCAGGCAGCAGTGCCGCTTACTATTTGGCTGCCGCCGGCCGAAAAGTCCTTGTCCTTGAAAAAGAGACTTTCCCCCGCTACAAAGCCTGTGCCGGGGGAATATCAATAAAGGCTTTACCCCTCCTTGATTTTGACTGGCAGGGAGTGGTGGAAGCCAAACCTCGAACACTGGTTTTCTTTTACCGTTCGAATCAGTCATTTAAAGTGGAATGGAAAGAACCCATGGTTTACATGGTGATGCGGGACAGGTTTGACTCCCTGTTGGCTGATAGGGCTAAAAAGGCCGGAGCGGAAATTAAATTTGGCAATCCGGTAGAGGGTGTTTTTATTGATCCCGGAAGCATCAGTGTAAAGACTAAAACAGGTTTTAGTTACCGGGCTTCTTATGTACTGGGGGCTGACGGAGCTAACAGCAGGGTAGCCAGGAGCTTAAATCTGCTGAAAAACCGGAGATTCGGAACCGCTGTTGCCGTTGAGATTCAGCATGACGGTGGGTCCGGAAACCATCAGGAAATCAGGGTGGATTGCGGTTTGGTTCCCAAAGGAATCTGTTGGCAGTTTCCTAAAACAGGGCAGACTTCAACAGGGGCATGTACTTTTCGCCAGGGAGTAAATATTTACGACGGCATTGACCGGTTCCTAACCCGGGAAGGAATGGAGAAAAAAATCATCTTAAGAAAAGGCCACAGGCTCCCGGCGGATGGCGGGGAAAGGAAAAGACTTACCGCCTATCGTGCCATGCTTCTGGGTGATGCCGGGGGGTTGGTGGATCCCCTTACCGGTGAAGGTATTTACTATGCTTTGAAAAGCGGTTTTCTTGCTGCCAGGGCTATTATCGAAAAGAATACTCCTGATCAGGTTACTGCCTTGTACCAAGAGAGCATTTTCAGGGAATTATTTCCTGAACTCCATGCTGCCAGCCGGTTGACCGCTTTGTATTATCGTTTAACCGGTGTATGTTTTAAGCTTGTGCAAATCAATCCCCGCCTTGCCAGGGCTTTATGTGATGCCATGTGCGGGAATCATACATATCAGAAATTGATTGATACAGAATTAAAAATCCTAAAGCTAGTGAAAGAATTTTCCGGCAATTACATCTCATTCAAGCGCCAATTATAATAGGCCTGGTCCTGGCACCTCTGTTCTTCATCATTAAACTCCAGAACCAGTTTTCTAAAGATATCGGAAACTGAAAGGATGTCACTGATCTCTCCAACCCTTGCACCCGCGAAAATTAAGCCTTTTTCAATGTCCCCTAATCTGGCCGCTTCCAGAGCCCTCCTGATACAGAAGGTACCGGTGCATTTTTTAAGGCAGCCTGAACAATTTTCAACTGGGATTTTTTCTCCAGAAATTATTTTTCTGCTGAGAGGGCTGAGCAGTGCCCTTCCAGGGAGTCCAACAGAGCTCTGGATAAAGACGGAATCTTCCTTTTTTGCATCCAGGTAATACTGTTTAAAAGGCTGGGCAGCGTTGCATTCAACACTCGCAGCGAAGCGGGTTGCCATCTGCACTCCTTGCGCCCCCTTCTTGAGAAAATGAAAAATATCCCTGCCGGTTATTATTCCACCTGCTGCAATTACAGGAATTTTAACAGCCTGGAGCACTTCAGGGAGTATCTCATTTACAGAACGGTCAGTGCCCAGGTGACCGCCTGCTTCAACACCTTCCACTACTACCGCTGCTGCGCCCAATCGTTCCGCCATTTTGGCCAGCCTGGCGGAGGAGACTATAGGCACTACTTCAACTCCATACTGCCTCCCCCATGTATACATATCCCTGGATACCCCTGCACCGGAAGTGAAAAGGTCAATCCCGGCCGACATGGCAGTTTTTACAAGTTCAGCAAAATCTGAGACAGCAAAAAGTATATTTACTCCCAGGGCCCCTGGACCCTTAATCATTTTCCGTGCTGATGCAATTTCCTCTCTGAGTTCTGCTGAGGACATGGCTGTTCCGGCAATAATACCTATTCCGCCTTCCGTAGCAACTGCAGCAGCTAATTTTGCCGTTGAAATTTTTATAGCCATGCCACCCTGAATAATTGGGTATGGGACAGTGATTCGTCCAATAGTTAGTGACGGCATACCTGGCATTGATTATTCCTCCGCATTGTTTTAAAAACCTTCGTTCTTCGTTATTCGACATACAGTTTTTTGTACCTGTATTCTAAATAATAATATTCCATAATTTCCGGTATTTATTTCCTTCCCCCGGCTGCCCGGGGAGCCTGCCTGTGCCTTTCGGTTGTTACCTGGGGTCTTGCCAGGAGTTGTTTGCCGCTCGCTGACCGGTCCCATGCAGGGGGCAAGGCCGTCAGATGCTGGCAGTAACCCGCAGAGCGGATTTGTTCCGGACAGCAGTATTTCAAATACCGGCTAATTAGTTCCAGTGACCTGGTTAACAGCTATTCAAAAAATTTGAAAGGATATTTAAGAGCAATGGCCAAATTAATTTTCAGGAAGGAGTGGTAATAATAAGGGACCAATTTGTTTTTAATAAAATGGTTTTGGGAGAAGAGAAGCAGGTTGCGGCTATGATCAAAAAAGTATTTGAAAAATATATTGCTTCCGACTATACCAGCCAGGGGGTTTCAACGTT
The DNA here is from genome assembly GCA_001513335.1 of Clostridiales bacterium DTU086. Classification (GTDB taxonomy): domain Bacteria; phylum Bacillota; class DTU086; order DTU086; family DTU086; genus DTU086. Next base: position 4,495 of record LFTO01000077.1, read on the forward strand.
TCTGCAGTTTATCAACCCAGCTGCCATCTACTGCAGGAATTTTCGGGGGAATAGTGTTACTTTTGTCTGCCGAATGGGGGACAGAATTGTTGGTGTATTGGAAATCCAGGGGTGGAAGCACATACTGCTGCTTTTTGTTGATGATGCCTATCACAGGCGGGGCATTTCAAGGGAATTAATAAGCCGAGCCGCTCAAGTGTGCAGGAAAGAAGGTCAGGAGAAAGTTACTGTTAATGCATCACCTTATGGGGAACCAATATATAAGAAGTTGGGTTTTATTCCTACTGATAGCCAGCAGGAAAG